>PBPU01000099.1 GCA_002724825.1 Acidimicrobiaceae bacterium | reverse complement strand
TGCAAATTCAATTGAAAAAAATTCTCCAGAAATAAAACTCATCGTAGCATTGATTGGTGAAAGACCTGAAGAAGTCACAGACATGAGAAGGTCTGTAAAAGGTGAAGTCTTTTCATCAACATTTGATGAACCTGTAGAAGATCACTGTAAAACTTCAGAAACAGCACTTGAAAGAGCAAGACGTTTAGTTGAATCAGGTGAAAATGTTGTTTTACTACTAGATTCATTAACCAGACTTGGAAGAGCTTATAATATCGCGGTCCCATCATCTGGAAAAACACTTTCTGGTGGTATGGATCCATATGCTCTTTATCCACCTAAAAAGTTTTTTGGAGCAGCTAGAAATTGCGAAGAAGGTGGAAGCTTAACTATAATAGCAACAGCTTTGGTTGATACTGGTAGCAGACTTGATGATCTTATATATGAAGAATTCAAGGGTACAGGAAATATGGAACTTCATCTTGATAGAGGCCTTGCTGAGAGAAGAATATGGCCAGCAATAAACATTGAAAAAAGTGGCACAAGACATGAAGAGCTACTCCAAAATGAATCTACTTTAAGTAAGATAACTCAGGTAAGAAGAATAATGGCAGCATTTCCTTCCGAAAATAATGAAAAAACATGGACTGAAAAGATCGTAGATGGATTAAAGTCAGCTTCAAGTAATCAAGATTTTCTTGATAATATGCAAGCGTACCTTCAGGACCAAAAAGATTAATTTTTTTACTAGTAATTTTTTGACCTTTTCTATTAGTACTTAATTCTATTACTCATTGCCATTTAATATAGAAGAATAATATTTAATATAGAAGAATAATTTTGATTTAAATATTTTTATGATTGAAGATTTTTTTGTCCTTAATTTCTTAATTTAACAATAAGATTTGCTGATTTATTTTGGGAAACTTTTCTTTTTTGGGAAATATTAAAGATAATTGAGAATTGATAATGCATATAAAAAAATGATTAATCAAAATTTAATTAGATTTTCACATCCAAATATATTGATTTGATAGCTTTTTTTTATTTTTCTAAAAACTCGTAAAAAAAAACGTTGACCTAAACTTTTTTTTTGAGTTATATTTTTATTCATAACTTTAAAATATTTTATTTAAGCAAGCTTTGCAGGTAAAAAAACAATCTTTTTACGCACTAGAAATAATTTTTCTTGAAATCTGTAATAAGAATTGTTGATTTATCTGAAAGTTTTAGATAAAGTAAGATAAGGTTTATTAATAGCTATTGCCGTTTAAACACGCTGATTGCTATTGAGCCATAAACAAAATAATTATTCATGAGAGGTAGTATCGAGATGGATATAATAAAACGAATTGTAAGCCAAGGCTTAGTTTTTGTTTTAGCTGTAGCAATACTTGGAGTTGGCACTTTGATGTCATCAGACAATAATGCAGTTGAAGCGGAAGCATTAGCTTCGGTTTATTTAACTAATAAAGGAACTGCTCTAACGACTGAAGCATCTCCTCCTACAGCAAGGGCTAACCCTTCTTCAAGGAAAAATGCTTCAACAGTTTATGTGACTATGACTGACGTTGACACAGCAAATGATGTGAAAAACTCACACATTCTAAATGCCAACAAGGTAGTTATAACTGTAGTTGAAGCAGACTATAACACGAAAGTAGCAGCTATTTCAGCAGCAAATGACATTGCTGATGCATCTGCTACTCACAGAGCTGGTATGACTCCAGTCGCATCTGGTTTGGCAGGTTCTCCTGTTATAGACTCAGACGGTGACGGGTTTTTAGATGACGAAGTTAGTGTAAAGGTATGTAACAATAGTCAGGTTCCAACATGGAGCGGTACAGCTTTTGGTGGTACTTGTACTGCAGGTAGTGCTGTATGGCAGATTGTTAACGTAGCAAATGGAGATTCTGCTACTAACTCAGCTTCAGCGCCTCAAATTACTATCATTTCAAATACAGCAAATGGTGGAGAAGCTACGGGTGCTGGTGACATTGCTGACGGTGAGGACCTTTTCGTAGGTTACTACACTTCAGCTGTAAACACATTTAACGTTAAAGCTTGGTCTACTGTTCAATTAGAATCAAATGCTAGTACTATTTCAGTTGTTGAAACTGGAAGAAACACTGGTGTTTTCGAAGCAGAATTCCTTGTTGCTGACACAGAAGGTGTCAACGACAATGTAGCAGCTCTTACAGCTCAAGACGGCTTTGCAGCTGCAGGTAACGCTTTTGGTACTGGTGGTAAAGTTGCTCAAGCAATGAACAATGCTGCTGCAGCTGATGGCGGATCTACTGCTGACGGTAGATTTGATGCTTCTCATGGTCAAAATGCTGACGCAGAATGGACACAATTGTTTGATGGTGATATCAGTGGTGCAATTACTGGTGGGCAAGCAGGCAATACTACTGCAACTATAAATTTACCAGCAGGATCATGGATTCATGATGCTGATGGAGACGGTAGCATAACTGATTCTATCGTTCTTATTGACGATGGTGGTGGATCAGATATTGCTGATGGTAACCACGGAACAGGAACTACAATTAACACAGTTACTTGTTCTGGTGGAACAGATACTACATGTATGCAAGTTGATTCTGCAGCAAGAACAATTGTTCTTAACATAACTCCAACAGCTAATATTGGTGACGGTGCAACAGACGTTGCTGATGTATTTGCTATTGTGAACGATAACGTAGTAAATAACGCAAAAGTTGATACAAATAACTCAGATACTATTACTACTGATGATGTATTGACTGGAAGAACTGGATCTGACACTCAATCAAGTGGTACTGGTGGTGTAGGTAACACTACTCCAGCATCAAATGGTATGGACAGAACACCTATTGTTGAAGCTCAAGCTAATGCAACAATTACTGTTCAGTACCAAGATTTGACAGATAACTCAACTTCAACAAGCGCAACTACAGGAACAAAAATTAAGGAAACTGTAACAGTTGATGTTTCAGCTCCTGCTCCTGTTGTTTCTTCGCCAACATCTGGTAGCTCATTCAAGGACAGACAGCCTTCATTCGCTGGTTCAGTGACTGATATCGGATCTGGTCTTGATGTAAGTACAGCTGTACTGTATGTTGATATGTTGGAAGATTCTGCTGCTAATGGTCTAACTTCTGTTATTTCAAAATCTGAATTAGCTGGTTCCTGGTTAGGTGCTGCTGGTTCAATAACTGGTAATGACAGATATGATCAATTTGCTGTGACTCTAGATAACACTACTACTATGAAAGATGGTGTTTCTAGTATTACTTGGAAGGTAGCTACTACAGCTAATATTCCTTGTTCAACTGGAACAGCTGATGGAACTAACCATGCTGGTCTAGACAACACAGGTGGTGACGGTTCTAGCTCAAGTTCTAACACACACACAAATTTTGTGGGTCTAGTTTCATGTAACGCTGCTCTATCTACTCCAGATGTAGTTGTTGACTATATATTGTCTGCAACTGACCTAGCTGGAAACAGAGGATTCAGTGATGCAACAACAACTGATACAGATACTACTGCTATTGGTGACCCATACACAATAAATATTGACGAGCAAAAGCCTGTTATTCAGGATGCAGACACTAAAACAGGTGTTTACTGGAATGCCGGTACTTTTGCTGAAAAAACAAATGATCCAACTAGGATTGTTGTAGGATTCAATGATGAAATTGGAACAGTTTCAGCTTCTTCTTTTGAGGTGACAACTGATGCCGGTGTTGTTATTACTCCTACTGCAGCTGAAATTGGAACAAAGGGTACAGATGCAAATGGTGCTTCTTTTGATCAGAGAAAGAAAGTTTATCTAACATTGCCATCTGCTCTTGCTACAAATGATACTCCTCAAGTAAAGCTTGTTGGCGATGTTGCTGACTTAGCTGGTAACTCAACTAAATCTGGAACTGTTAAAAACGCAATTGACAAGCTAAAGCCAAACTTAACTATGGTATTGTCAGGTGGATCTGGTACTGGTGCTGCTGGTACAGCTAACGATTCAAACTCTCTAACTAAGAGTGCTATGACAATAACAATTACTACTGATGAAGTATTGGCTTCACCTCCTACTGTACAAATCTTCAATGAGAACTATGGTAAGACAGGTGCATACGCACAACTTTCTGCTAGCACTGCGCTAACAACTTTAGCTGCTGGTGCAAGTCAGAATGTTGACATTGCTACTAACACAATTGTTGATACAGACAAAGATGGTTCGTTTACTGATGAAATTACACTTGAATCTGTGACAGTTTCATCTACTAATCTAGCTAACCTTGCTGTAACTGCAGTTACTAACGGTGGTGATGGAAATGCTGAAAATGTAAGAATAACAATTAAGAACAACAACTCTGCTGCACTACCAGGTGCTGCTGATGATGTAAAGATTTCAGGTAACACAAATGCTGCCTTGACTTCTGCATCTGATGAGGTTGCTGCTGAAAATACAGTTGCTTCTGTTGCTCAAGATTCTAAGACTTACACAGCAACATTCTCAGGTACAGGATTCTCGGATGCTGCAACTGATGATACAAAAATTGTTTATGTAAGTGCTAATGATGCATCAACATCAACAAACACAGGTACAGTTGGTAAGAAAGATATGTCTGACGCTGATGCGTACACATTCAGGCTTGATAAAACTGCACCTGTATTGAAAAATGATCCAGATGGTGATGGTACAGTTGGTTCAACAACTACACTACCAAGACCATATGTTATATTCGAATTTACTGATAATTCAGATGTAACAGTAGTTTCTGCTTCATTTGGTGGAGATGATGTTTTAGCCAAACTTGCTTCAACTAATAATAAAAAATACTTTATGGTACCAGAAGCTGATCTTGCAGCATCAACATATGTTGTAAAAGCTAAAGGTACTGACCTAGCTGGTAACAAAGGTGCTGAAGGATCATACAACCTTAAAGTTACTTCTAGAAAAGATTATAAAGCTACTCTATTAGCTGGATGGAATTTGATGTCTTTCCCTTCAGATCCAATCTCTAATGGAATTGGTAATGTGTTTACAAACACAGGTATCGACCAAGTGGTCGCTTATGATGCAATGTCCAAAGGTTCACCTTGGCAAGTTGCAACTAAAGACTCTGCTTCAGGAACATTTAGCGGAAGTCTATCTAGCATACACTCTGGACATGGATACTGGGTGCACTCAACTGAATTTGCTTCACAGAGTGTAAGTTTGACTGGACCTGAAGGACCAAGTGCTACAGCACCTCCTTCAATACCTTCAATTGAACTTGCTGCTGGATGGAACTTAGTAGGTGTAGTAGATGCTACTAAAGCATTAACACAGGCTGATGAAGGTACACAATACAAGAGAAATAAAGTTTATCTTGGTTCCTCTAATGGTTCATCAGTAACTAAGGCATACGAGTATGATACATCTAACCTAACATGGGTTGCTGTTGACATCGAAGGTGATGCTGATAACGATGCTAATGCTGTAAATATTGGTGAAGCCTTCTGGGTATTCGCTAAACCTGGTAACTCTGGTTTATTGACACCAATTGTTCCATAAGGAATAGCATGAAAATAAAAAAAAGCAGTCTGAAATATGACTGCTTTTTTTTATTTAAAGATTCTATAATATAATAAACAACAAATTATTTATGATTAATTTTTTTAAAATTTTTTTAATACTTCTAGTATCAATTTCATTTTTTCAAATAAATAAAGATGATTTGATAAATGCACAAGATATTCCTGAATTACATATGGTTATTTTTCAAGGAGATGTTATGCTAACTGGTTCCTTTGCTAAAACATCAAGTTTAGATGGCTTTTTATTAGAAGCTAAGGTTGATGGAAAGACTCTTGGTACAACTGTTATAGGTAAAGATCTTACTGGTCGTTTTAGTGGACTTGAATTAGGACCAGATATTATTGCTGAAGGCGGAATCATCTCATTTTGGATTGGTAACCAAAAAGCTATCGAAACTGATATTTTTGGACCTGTAACTACAACTGGAGAATATTGCAGAGGTTGCACATGGTCCCTACCACTTTCTAGATCTATCAATTTACACTTTGAATCAGTACCACTTCCTACTCCAACACCTGCACCTGCTCCTGTTGAACCTTCATTCTTAACTGGTACATTGATCTTTGGATCTATTCTTTCCGCACCTGAAGGAGTTAATGTAATCGAAGCTTATATTGAAGATGAGTTGATAGGTACTGGAACTGTTAATGGTCCTGATTTTAGTATTACACTTGATCCTGGTAATGAAACTTACTTAGGTAAAACAGTAATGTTTCAGATAGCTGGATATGAATCTAAGACAAAATATACCTTTGTTGCTGAAGATTTTCAAACTGATTTTAAGTTATTTTTTCCACAGTATATTCCCCCAACTCCAGTTCCTGCAGCAACTGCTGTTCCTACAGCTATTCCAACCCCAGAGCCAACAAGAACTTCAACCCCAGTTCCTGAACCAACTCCTACTTATACCCCCACTGCTACTCCAACTCCAATTGTTGTTTCAACTTCAAGTGACTTAATTTTAGATAATTCTGATGGATCTGATGGAGGTTGTAATTCAAGAGGTGGAGGTCCTGCTAGTGTAGGATTGTTGCTTCTATCACTAGCTCCTGTATATATAATAAGTAGAAGAAGAAAGAAATAATAATAATTTAATTATGGATATTACTTGGTTAGGAGATTACTCATTTAGGATAAATGATGAAATTATAAATGTCATTGTTAATCCAACTGATAAAACAATAGACTCTTCATTATTAACTGATGAAACTGTAATAATAAATACAGATCCATTTTATGAATATGAAACTAAATTATCAAAAGTGGAATCTCCAGGAGAATATGAAATAAATAATGCATCAATCCATGGTGTTGCTAACTCAGTACTAAAAGATCAAGATAGATCAATCTCAACATGTTATAGAATTGAGTCTAGAGGCCTTTCGGTTGCTGTCATTGGTATGATTGGCTCTCAATTAGATTCAGAGGCCCTCTCTGTATTAGCTTCTTCTCATGTAGTTTTAGTTTCACCAGAAAATAAAAATATTGATGCCGAAATTTTGGTCAATTCTATAAGATCTATTGAACCGAGAAAAATAATCATATCTGGTTTTGATAAATCCACAAATAAAACAACAAAGAGCCTTGATGGAATTATTAAAGTTTTAGGTGTCAAAGATTTTGAACCAAAAGGTAAAGCATCTTTTTCTATAAGCTCTTTTGGTGATACTCAGGAAATTATTATATTAGAAAATTAATTTTTAATATAAATATTTAATATATAAGTTATATAATTGAATTATTAATTTTTTATTTACTATGACACAACAAAAAGAATATTATCAAATACTTGGTGTATCAAGAGATGCTTCTGAAGAAGAAATTAAGAAAGCTTTTAGACAGCAGGCTCTAAAATATCATCCTGATAGAAATCAAGAACCTGGTGCAGACGCAAAATTTAAGGAAATTAACGAAGCTTATCAAGTACTAAGCGATCCTGAAAAAAGAAAACTATATGATCAGTATGGTTATGATGGGCTAAAAAATGCTGCAAATGGAATGGGAGGTTTTTCTGGATTTGAAGACCTTGGAGGATTTGGAAGTATTTTTGATGCATTTTTTGGAGGCTCCTCAAATGAAGAATCTAGATCTACATCTGGAAGTGATTTAGAAATACCAGTCACAATTTCTTTCGAAGAATCGGCTTTTGGAACTGAGAAAGAAATAACTGTAAATAGATTTGAGATTTGCTCTATATGTAAAGGTTCTAAAGCAGAGCCTGGTACTGAAACTTCAACCTGTTCTTCTTGTAATGGTTCTGGTAAAGTAACTCGATTGCAAAAAACATTTTTTGGACAATTTCAACAAGTTTCAACTTGTTCTTCATGTGAAGGCAATGGTGTAAATGTACAAACAAAATGTTCAAATTGCTCTGGGAACGGTAGATTAAGAAATAATAGAAAACTTGCTGTTACGATCCCTGCAGGGATTGAAGATAATTCTAAAATCAGAATAAGAAATCAAGGAGATTCAGGTTTGAAAAAAGGGCAAGAAGGAGATTTATATGTTTCTGTTCAGGTTTCATCTCATGAGAAATTTCAAAGAATGGCATCTGATATTTTTTCAACTGAAGAAATAAATATAGCTCAAGCAGCTTTAGGGGACTCCATAAAAGTTTCTACATTAGACGGAGAAATTGAACTAAAGATCCCTAAAGGAATTCAATCTGGTAAAAAGATTAGATTGAATAATAAGGGAGTTGTATCAATTGGGCGAAACAATAGAAGAGGTAGTCATATAATTACAATTATTGTTTCCATTCCATCGGAACTAAGTTCTGAGCAAAAAGATCTATTTGAAAAACTTAAAAAATCATTTAATTCAGATGAATAATGATTCATTAATTGAAATTTCCTTAATAATTAAAAATGAATTTGTGGAACCTGTTTCTTATGTATTCAAGAAATTTTCTGACTATGATTTTGTTATTACTGAAGACATAGAGTTCAATCCTGATGAAAAAGAAAAAAGACCAAAATCAGAACTTGTAACTATAAAGTCATATTTAGAAGATGACAAAAGTTTAGATAATAAGTTGTCTTCTATACAAGGAGCATTAGCCTTAATCAGAATGGTATCTAATGTTCCAGATTTATTAATAAAAAAAATTTACAAAGAAGACTGGTTAGAACAAAAATTTCCTTCAATAAATATAGGTGAAAAATTTATTATAACTAATGATAATAATACTTTATCTAAATCAAAGATACTTATAAAAATAAATCCAGGCCTAGGTTTTGGAACTGGTCATCATCCAACGACAAAAATGATGCTTGAAAAAATGGAGAATTTGAAATTTTCTAATAAAAAAATTTTAGATTTTGGAAGTGGGTCAGGAATATTGTCAATAGCAGCTAAAAAATTAGGTGCAAGAACCGTTACAGCATTAGAAATTGATGAACTAGCAATAAATTCAGCTAAGGAAAATATAAAGTTTTCAAATCTCAAAGACATTGATATAAGGCATGCATCTATTGAAGATTTGCCTCAATCATATAAATT
Organism: Acidimicrobiaceae bacterium; assembly: GCA_002724825.1. Lineage (GTDB taxonomy): Bacteria > Actinomycetota > Acidimicrobiia > Acidimicrobiales > UBA8592 > UBA8592. The sequence continues at coordinate 280 of PBPU01000099.1, read as the reverse complement.
CGATATTGTTTTAGCAAATATTTCTTCAAATATTATAATTAATTTTTCTGAAGTGATTTATTCTCGTTTACTTAAAGGAGGGTTGTTGTTATGCTCTGGAATTTTATCATCTGATATGGATAAAACCATAGAGGAGTTAAAGAGTTCTGGATTTATATCTATAGACTCTATTCAAGAAGAAGATTGGTGTTGTTTGGAGTTGAAAATTGCATAGAATTTTTTTTCCTAAAGAATTGAAAGAAAGAATTGAAATTAGAGGATCAAAAGCTCATAAAATTTC
>PBPU01000122.1 GCA_002724825.1 Acidimicrobiaceae bacterium | reverse complement strand
TTGGTCGGGGTCAGGTGTAGGTGTAGGTTCGGGTGTTGGTGTGGGCACAGGTGGAGGAGTAGGAGGTGGTACGCACGCAGGGTCGTCCTCATACAAGTTCGCATCGTATTGGCATAGAGGTGTTTCATACCCTTCTGCCGCACAGTCATCGTGCCAGTCCGTTGGGTATATTATAAATTCGTGGAACGGTACGTCTAAGATTGGCCGTGTAAATGTCCCGCCAACAACAGAGTGTTGATCCTCTGAGGCCCACACAATTCTTGACGTTACTGGAGTTGTGGAGTCACAGATGTTTGCCGTTTCAAGCGATGGGTACTGTTCCCAAAGCTTTGCAGTGTGGGTCTCTCTGCTAAATTCCCCATTGAGGTCATAGCCCGCGTCTAAGTGATTGTTGTAGGCGCTGAACCCTCCATTATCTGAGGTAACTCTTTGCCATACCCCATTTTCATCTTGCACCATAAGCATAGGTATGAATTCCACGAGGTCATCTGTTAGGCCCAAATACCGTGCCCATTGGGTGACCTTCGCTACGTCAGATGCGAACGAAAGAGTTAAGCCGTCCGCTCCAAAGGTAACTTGCCAATTTTCAATACCTACTGTTGCTGTGCAATCTCTCGTGACAGGTGTCTGCGAGTATTCAGTTCCATCTTGAATTATGTGAACGATGACGTCTTCCGGTCCGTTAGTAATACCAGAGAAGTACCCAATATAGGATGTAGCTCCTGGGGCTATGACTCTGTTCTGAAAGAATGTGTGAGCGCCCCCTTCTAACTCTGCCCCATTATCTGCATTTGTTGGATACTTGTTTGCAGAGTTGCTCCACAGGGGCCCTACTACACCGTCATCAGGTATCGTTACGTACGCTTCAATGTTGTTAGCGCTGTTGTTTGTTATCTTGGCGTGAAACATTGCTTTTGGATCTTCAGCGTCGAAGACATCGTTAAAGAGTGAGTAGTTACCAGCCGGATTATTAAAGTCGTACCCGTTCGTTTCGAAGTACGCAGCGTCATGGCACATACCCCTATGCTCAATCACGACATCAGTCTGAGCTGACGCAGGTGAACTCATCACCACACCAATAACGAACGCGGCTGCAAAAATAAAAACTGATATGAACGCTTTACGCACACTAACCTCCTGCACGAACTATTTAATATAGCGCGACCCAAGAAAATTAATGCATGATCCTTTTAGAACAGATACAAGAAGAAAAGAGTCTGCGTCCTATTTGTACCAAGGAGGAGTCTTTAGAATGAAGAGGTACCCTTCGACCACTACAAGCTGACAACGTAGAGGGATTTATGCAATCAAAAAAACTAGAAAAGGTTTTTCGCAGGACCGGACTTGTTCTAATCAATTCCGGTGCTTTGCTGTTTTTGTTCGCCATCTACCAACTATTCGGCACTGCACTCATCACTGCCCAAGCTCAAAATAATCTTGAAAACGACCTTGATGCGGCCACTGAAGAACTCGCTTCTGATGAATTTATCCAAAACACATTTACGAAACTCGAAACCATCACCGTCAGTGAAGATATCGAACGCACCGAAACTGTCGAAACAGAAGTATCTAGCTCCCCATATGAAAATCTCACTGCTGAAGAGATATCTGCCCTTGGCGCTATTGTATACAAACCCAAAGGAGAGGCTATCGCCCAGATCGTCGCCCCTGTTATGGGTTTGGATTCTATTGTGGTTTCCGGAACCGGAGTAGCGGACCTAAGAAAAGGGCCGGGCCACTATTCCGATTCGGCTGCCCTATGCTCAACTGGAAACGCAGCTATCGCCGGCCACAGGACAACCTACGGCGCTCCCTTTGGCGATATCGCTAACCTCAAGTTTGGTGATGAGATACGAGTCAACACTCCCTATGGCAACTGTATTTACACGGTAACAGAACGTTTCATTGTTGAACCTAGCGATACTTGGGTTGTAAAAGACCAAGGAGATAACAGGCTGACCTTAACATCGTGTCACCCCAAATACTCGGCCGCACAGCGCTATATAGTGGTCGCACAACTCACCCAAACTGATGTTCCATACCTTCCATCTCAGGAAGAAATTAATGCGCTGATTGCCAGCACAACTCAAACTACTGTCATGTCGGAGGAAGTCACAACAACAGAAACCGTTGATCGAGACGTTGAAGTAGCAACGGAGGTAACCGAAACGATCCGCGGTGAGACTAACTCTGTCATCGTAAAGACGACTACGGAAACGGAAGGATTCGGCGAGGGATTAGACGGTGATGATGGCCAGCTGCTCGCCGTCATATTGTACGGGCTTGTTTTCTTCGCAGTTTGGTATCGGATCTACCGAATCGCAAACAGTGAGAATAAAGAAAGAAAATTCAAGTACATCACCTACGGTGTCGGCGTCTTCCCATTATTTGTCGCTATGGGCTTGTGGTTTTACAGAGTTGATCTCTTTCTTCCCAGCTATTGATCAATGAACTTGACGTTCATGTCCTTCCCAGTAGGGTTCACGAAGTATTTTCTTTAAAACTTTTCCGGTTGCATTTACGGGAAGCTCTTCAACAAATTCCACAGATTTGGGAACTTTATAACCGGCGAGGTTCTCACGAGCGTAAACAAGCAAGTCCATCTCTTGAATTGTAGAGTCAGGGTGTCGGACAACGATTGCGTGGACTTGCTCACCCCAGCGTTTGTCAGGAATGCCGATAACGGCGGCCGAGTGGACGGCTTCGTGGGAAAAGAGGACATCTTCGACTTCTCTGGGGTAGATGTTTTCCCCTCCTGAGATGATCATATCTTTTTTCCTATCAGTGATGTACAGGTAGCCTTCGTCGTCTAGTTTCCCGAGATCTCCGGTATGCATCCACCCTCCCCGTAATGCGGCGGCGGTTGCTTCTTCGTCTCCTAAGTAGCCATCCATGAGCGCCGGACCGCGGCAAATGACTTCTCCGACTTCTCCAACTTGCACGTCTATGTCTTGATCGTTGACGACACGAACTTCGAAACCGTGCGCTACGACTCCCGCCGACGATAAGAGGTGGGGCTTGTTGACTGGGTCGTGGTCTTCGGGTCGTAGCGCCGTACATCCTGATGTTTCGGTCATTCCAAAAAGTTGGCAGAAATCAGCATCGAAGACTTCGATAGCTTTCTCTAGGACAGAAGGGGGTATTGTTGATGCCCCGTAGGCGACGAAATCGAGAGAGGAGAGATCAGCTGTTTCTATGTCGGGATGATTAATGAGAAGATTGATCATGGTTGGGACAAATAGTGCATCAGTGACGTTTTTTTCTTCCAATACATGGATGACCTCAGCAGGGTTGAATTCTCGGATAACGATGTTGGGAACGCCATTGTATGCGTAGGTGAACGATACGTTCGCTGCGATGTGAAAGAGCGGAAGTCCTTGGAGGTAAATGTCGTTCGGATCTGGCTTATATTCCAGGGTGAATGAAACTATGCGAGCCCATAGCGCCTGATTTGAAATCAGAGTCCCTTTCGGCCTCCCAGTCGTACCACTCGTGTATAGGACAGAACAGATTTGTGAAGCATCTATCGGTGATCGCTCTAATGGAGAGATTGATTCCAATGCTTGTTCATACTCGGGGCCTAAAGCTATTCGTTCAGGGCAGTGAAGTTGTTCTCCGATTTCATGAAAACCCGGTCCGGTAATGAGGAGCTGTGGGTTTGAGTTTTCCATTATGAAAGCGAGTTCAGGAACTGCGAGTCGAAAGTTCAGTGGGACTAGGGCAACTCCTGCGCGGATAGCGCCGATTTGGATTTCGAAGAACTCTTTTTCGTTCATTGCGAGGAAAGCGATGCGTTGTCCCGGTGATATCCCCTTGGTTTTGATCAACTGCGCTAGGCGGCTTGCCCGGTCATCGACCTCGCTGAAAGTTAATTCCTCGTTATTGACAGAGATGGCGCAGCGGTCCGGGAATTGAAAGGCTGATTGCTGAATAATGTCTGGAACTGTTATCACGCACTTATGTTTACAGATATTTCATTATTGGTCTAAAAACCTGTTCAAGTTGCTTTGTAGGAGAGATCTCAGCAGGTGGCGAACATTTCCGTTAAGGCGTCTTGTTCTCCTTGGGAGAGGCCTGTTCCGGTGCCGCGATAATTTTGGAATGCGTTAGCCCCATTGAAGTAGGCGGTGATGGCGTCGGCGAGGAACTCTTCTCCGCCAAAGAGGTTACGGAGGTCAACGCGGTAGGTTTCTCCAGTTGCCTCATTTACACAGGTTCGCATAATCATGTAGCTGTATGCGTGGGCGGCTTCATGGACTGCTACGTCAATGAGGCGTCCTGCTTCTACGGCACGATTTGAGATCCAGAGGCTTCGGGCCCAATCGGCTCCGTAGGTTCCATCGGCTTTCCATCCAGCACTATCCCAAACACCAAAGACGCACCGTCCTTTACTTGCAAATGCGTACGGGTGGCAGCCGTTGACAATATCTACTCCATTTAATGCTCGTTGGAGTTCAGCTGGAAGGGCGTTGATAGCAGAATTAACTGCTGCCTGGTTTTGCCCTTCATATCCGTTCCAGCATGTCATTCCTGAACATGAAGTTGACGAAGCTTGAGTAGAGGCAAGAGCAGGAGAAGGGGCTGAGGGAACATTATCAGTAAATAGGCCTCGATCTGCCAATGCAGCTATGTGGGCTTGTCTTGTTGCGTTTCCATAGACACCATCGACTGATGTTCCAAGCAGCATTTGTAGTTCAACAGTTTTCTGCGAGAATTCCCCCCAAGGGTATTCTCGGGTAAGTACATGCTCTGCCTGAGCTACGAGCCGAGCCATTTCTGCAGCGTATGCTGCGACTTGCCGTTCAGCTTCTAGTCTGGCTTCTTCTTCAGCAGCGTTGTTTTGTGCTTCTAGTCTGCTTGTTTCAGCTTGATCTGCGGCTTGCTGGTTCGCTTGATCGGTCTCAACTCGTTCTTGTTCCCTAGAAGCTTCGTTCTCGAGCCTACTTTCATCAGCTGACTCTGTTGCGGCGGAAAGTTGAGCTTCACCAGCTTCGGGCAAGACAACAATTTCACTATGGTCGTGGCCATGATCATCGTCGTGGCCATGATCATCGTCGTGGCCATGATCATCGTCGTGGCCATGATCATCGTCGTGGCCATGATCA
>PBPU01000121.1 GCA_002724825.1 Acidimicrobiaceae bacterium | reverse complement strand
TGGGCGGTGTCGAGAGTTTGATTGAATGCCCATTCAACTCAAGTCACATGTTCATTCCTGAACCTGTACGGACTGCTGCAGGCGTGGTCCCAGGCTTTGTTCGAGTCAGCATTGGAATCGAAGATGTCGAGGACCTCTGGCAAGACATCGAGCAAGCACTCGCTCAAATTTAGTCAAACCCGATGGACTGTTCCACATTTCGGGCAACGGATTTTCCCTGTGTAATCACTTGGGAAGCCCATAACCGCTCCACATTCCATGCATTCCGCAGTTGATTTCCCCTCTCCAGATTCTTGTTGATGTTCGGACAACCTCACAATCAAATCTGCCTTTTTTCCAGATACAGGCAATCCGGCTTCACGCAACTTCTCTTTGAGTTCATTGACCGTCAAATCATCACACTCAAATTGCTCGTTCGCAACACCCCTCGTCACTACGGGATAGTGGATATCTTCGGCAGAACGGAACCAAGACCAAGGTCGCGCCAAAGCGATGAGCCCACAGGGGAACAGCAAGATTGAGGACCACATACTCAAACCAGCCCCACTCCAGATGGTTTCACAGGTACTATTGCACGTTCCACCAGAAAAGCCCAACCCGGGACCCAATGACATCAGTATCGAGATGAATCCCAATACCACCATGAGTAGAAACATCCCAACGCTGCCCGCAATCAAGGAGAATCCAATCATTTGTGCCGTATTCCCTTCGGATCTTTCAATGACAATTTTTTCACGAATATATGACACAGGATCATTGCCAACCGTTGAGGGCACAGCTGTACTCTGTGAATCACTCGCAAGCGGAACCGAATGATGTTGGAATTCATCCGGATTTTGAGTCAAGAAAACAGTCTTTTGCGTCTTGGTACCCAACGCAAATGCAAACCAAACGATTGAACCCAAGCACATCAAAATCGAGAGCAAAGCGATACAACAATTGGTCTGAACATCATCTCCATCAACCGTATCCCCCTCGTCATATTTCGCACTGTTCACAGAACCTGCTACCATTAGCATGAGGATGGCGAAACTAGCGAGAATGACCGGTCCAGCGAACTTCTTCAAGTTCATGCAAACCACGCAACCCTCACAACGCTTCAATCATGCCCCTGCCAATTGAGTCCAGCGGGGGTTTGAGGCATTGAGCGAATCAATCTGCAAGTGGAATCCCATTTGCATCCACATTGATACTGCCAGTCAAGATGAGAATCCCCTCGATAAGTCCCCAAATTGCTGGAATGAATGCCAATAGGCCAAAAGATAGTACGGAAATCAATAGTTGAGCAATCCCCTTTCCTGTGTATCCCAAGTAGAAGTTGTGAATTCCTAGAGCACCAATCAGTATTCCTAAGAGTCCTGCAGCAATCTTACTTTTTTGCTGCCCGGGTGCAAATGCAACTACTGCCCCCATGGGTGCGGCTGTTCCTGTAACATACTGAGTGGGCTGACCCCCCATCACTTGTTGTCCGGCTACGTATTGAGTGGTTTGGCCCATGATGACCGGCTGTCCTGGTTGCGGCTGCATATCCATGCCTGATTGATTGCAGATTTAATCAATACTGTAGAATCATTGCGGTGAGGAAAAATCGGAGGCCCCACTCCGAGTTGCGAATGCTTCCATCGCATCGACATAAGCATCGACATTTCCTTCTTCAATCAGAATTTCACTCGCTTCGAACAATGTCTTCAGTGCGGGCACCCAATCTCCACCCTTGTCTCTGGCATCTGAGTCAAAATGCCACCCCTCGGATTCGGCCCGTTGATGAACATTGATCCATGCCCAACCCAGGGCCTTGTCCAAAGCATCTCGCCCCTTTTTCGCCATGGATATGGTACTTCCAATACCATCGATTCTTGCTTTCCGAACCAACGCATCTGCTCGTCCACACAACCCCTCCATGTCCCCCTCTTGCCAAGGAAACTTGGCCATCATGAGATGCTCTGTACGCTCAGCATCCATCTTTTTGAGAAAGGCCCCAAATCCTTGTTTCCGCTTGGTTTGTTTCTCAATGATTTGTTCAGCATCCTTTCCCGTTATTCCGTAAATTTTCTCAAGAATCAAGTCACCCCATTCGGGCCAAAGCGCAACGAGATTCGCATGACATGAAGTCTCTTCCAATCGTAGAACATCCTGCTCCAGTTCCTCAAAGGTCCCATCACCTCGAACATCCAATCCCCCATTCTTCAGCGCCTTTGTAAACACAAGCTGAAGAGCTTCTTTCTCGGGTGCTGAACCATTGATTGATTCAAGCATGGCATCCAGTTCATCCATTGGCCACCACCGTTCGCCGATGACACAACCTTCGCTGAGATTTCGACACAAAGCCTTCCTCAACGCCTTAGTGAGTTTTGAATCCGTAAGCGAAAGGTTGAGCCAAGCATCGATCACTTCGTCCACTTTCTCTTGGGTATCTTCAGGCAATTGTTTGTCCTCTGGCCAACCCTCTGGTCGCCAATTCCACTGGACTTCAGCAAAGTCTGACAATCTTGGTGGCAACATCCTGAGCGCAACGGACCGCGCAACGGACTCCTCGTCAGCAACCCCTGCAAGGTCCCCCTCATCTAGAACAACGGTGGCCTCTCCGACAACGAAATGCAATCCGTCGATTTGGTCGGGCAAGGCGTTGGGTGAGCAATAGACCCCCTCTTTCTTTGAAAATTTCATCGGTGCATCTGACAAACCCCCTTCAATCCATCCTTCAGGTGGATGGGGCTCATTGCCCGTACAGACAATCCCGTCATCGATTGAGAAGAACCACCAGCCATTGCGTGCATGCTCTTCCCAGGTCAGCAATCGTTGCCTTGGATTGACGAAATTTTGGAAAGCGACCATTTGCGTTGGCTTCCCAACGCCCCGACGGACAAAGGAAGAACTCCCGAAAATAGGATGATCGAACACGGCGACCATGCTCCGCTCATCATCATGCGCAGCATGCAGAGAACCCGCCAAGGCCCGTGCAACTCCATCGCCACGCCGACGCATCATCCGCTTCCCCAACCACTTACGATCGTTTTTCTTGGCGATGACTTTGGCACATTCTTTCAATGAGCGTTGCACAGGATCTTTCCTTGCCCGTTTAATCGTGTAAGCCACTGTTGGCATTCGAGCATGAGGATCTTCAAGCAATGCTGCAAGATTTTTTTCCAAACGTTTGCGAACACCCTCCGAGGCCCGTTTCGTCCCCCGAGCACGCATCCGCTGCTTTTTTTGACCGGGGAATTGCACTTTACTTGGTCCTGCCATGCACTCCCCTCCATCTTGCCGAAGACTTGCTATGCTTCACGCCTCCGGCGCACAATTCACCATCTTGCAAGTGCAGCACCCTCCACATCATGCAATTCTGCGGGGACCAATAAACAATGAATTCGCCCTCCAGTAACCTCAGAAATTTGTCGAGCAGTCCCGACGTGAACACTAGCATCACCCGTCCCCATATCCGAACAAAGGACCAAGGTCCACCCTTCGATATCGACTTCCAATTTTTCCGCCATTTTTCGCAATACTTCAATGGCAACTCTCGGAGTCATTGGTTGTTGGTCACCTTCTCCCATACCTGTGGGATCCAAGTCGAGCAAAGCCAATGTATGCAGACCACGCTCTTTGTTTTCTAGAATAATTTCCAGCGGAGAAGTCGGGAGGTAATCTCCGTATGGATAGGCAAAGGTACACTGTCTTCCAAACCGGTAAGACTGCAGTCCAACCGCTCCCGTAACAATTGTCGTAATGGAAATTCCATGTTCGACGTGACAAGGAATTTGACGCTGAGCGCAACGCAACTGCAAATCGACGTGGGTCGTCGCCTGCAGTGGATCACCGACTACAAGTAGGGCAACTCGATGATTCTGAGCCAAATCAAGAAGTTCTTCGGGTTGTTCTACAGATGAGCGCATTCGCAACTCCCAGGCTCCAACCACATCTTCCAAATTGCTGAGCTCATCAGGAGGCAGCAAGGCCGTATACCCCTCCAGAAACCTGTAGTTTGCAGCCTTAGCAGCGGAGAGGGCGGAGATTGACATTTGATTCAAGTTACCCGGACCCAAACCAATCAACCAAAGGCCAGAATCGTCCATTTTCTCCCTCCGTCATGGTCAAGCGCGAGGCACCCGTCGCCCCATCGAGGACCATGCGTCATTTGAGCGTGCCGAGGCAAGAAACGCAACAAATCCTCAGCCAACTAAAGGCTGAATTTGCCCTTCCACAAGGTGCGCGCGTGCAGCCAGACCCCTCCAACAGCAAACGAACCTTGATCCCAGTCAAAGAAGGGATTGATTCAGAACTTCTCTCACTTTACCCCGTGGTGCATGTCGAACCCCTTACGCCATCACCGCGCACGTACCGCGACCACCTTGCATCATTTCTTTCGGAGAGCGAAATAGCTTCGATCGAATGGCCAACTCGACATGAATTTGTGGGCGATTTAATTCTCATCAAATTGGATTCTAAGCAACGTGAATATGGCGAAATCATTGGCCAAGCGATGCTCATGCAACACGCCCGCACGCGGGCCGTTTTCGAAGATCGAGGGGTCGTTGGTGAATATCGCGTTAGGGACCTCAATGTCTTGGCGGTTCGAGATGGATTTGATTCAACCACACGGACCCGAATTATCGAATCCGGCCATCACCTGTGGACAGACCCCTCAACGGTTTACTTCTCAGCGCGTTTGTCTCGTGAGAGGGAAGGGACCCTTGAATGTGCGAAAAAACTCCGAGCCATGCTGAACCGCCCCATCTCGGTTTGCGATCCGTATGCAGGGGTTGGCCCCTCCCTCGCCCCACTTGTGAATGAGCCTGATTTACTGTCCAAATTATTTGCCAGCGATCTAAATCCGGCCGCCGTAGAATTGCTTCGCGAAAACATCTCAGCAGACTATGTTGAGATCGAATGTGTGGATGCACGTACACTACACGAAAGGAGCGAACTTTGTGGGAAATTCGATCTCTTACTGATGAACATCCCTCATGACACTCTCGAACATTTGCCCGACTTGTTGCCACTTCTCAACGACGGCGGCACCGTCCGTGGATGGGCTGTGATTGAGGAGGAAGACCTTCAAGACGCTCGAGAATCTCTCGCCAATATACTGGGGGAGTCGGTTGAAATCGAGGTACGCCGCTCGTATTCAGCCACAGCAAATTTATGCCGTTTTGAGTCGAAAATTGGCCAATAAACAAGGCAAATTTGGCGCCCCCGCCGGGATTTGAACCCGGGTCGGAGCCTCGACAGGGCTCCATGATAGGCCACTACACTACAGGGGCTGAGCGGGCAAGCGACAGCGG
>PBPU01000120.1 GCA_002724825.1 Acidimicrobiaceae bacterium | reverse complement strand
TGGGATCCATGCTTTGGCAATAGCCCTCGATCAAGAGGGTCACGACATTGCCGTCGTTGCGCCTTCAGGTGAGAGGTCCGGGTGGGGTGCTGGTGTGGGAACTCTCGATGATGGAGCGGAATTTTCAGTCGAACAATACGAAATTCCAGAATATGAACATATTAAAGCGTGGGGGCTAGATGGACCGCCAGCATTCTGTGTCTTATCTGCAATGCTTGGAAGATTTGGGGAACCGCCGGAGTTAGTTATTTCGGGAAGCAATGATGGAGCAAATTGCGGTCGCGGGATTCTTCATTCCGGAACTGTAGGCGCAGCAATGATTGCGCAGAATTTTGGCATCTCAGGTATCGCTGTTAGTCAAAAACGGAATGGGAAACCTATGTTATGGGAAACGAGTGGCGAAGTTACAGTTGCTGCTGTTCAACAGATTCTTGAGGTTCCTCGGAAAACTGTGTGGAATATCAATATTCCAAATGAGCGAACGGATTCGTTACGGGGAGTTCGCTGGGGAAGGATTGCTGCTTTTGGAACGACAAAAACATCGCTTGAGGAAATTCGACCTGGGACCCTCCGGATAAAAGTCACTCCAAGAGACGTTGAGTTAAGTCCGGATACAGATACCGCTTTGGTTGATGCAGGGTATGTCTCAGTAACTGGACTGGTAGGGTTCCGAACGGATGGATTGGAAACTCCAAATATTGTTACTTCCTTGGAAGAATCTATACTATCCTAAGGTAGAAAAGGAAAAGTATGGAACGAACTATTTTTGAATCAGAGCACCATTTGTTCCGAGAGTCGTTCAGACAATTTGTTGATAGAGAAATAGTTCCGAACAATCAGACCTGGGAACAGAAAGGTATCGTAGATCGTTCTTTGTTTGAAACTGCCGGATCGAACGGTTTTCTAGGCATTGACATTCCTCAAGAATACGGAGGAGGCGGGATTGCGGATTACCGCTTTAATCAAATCATGCAAGAGGAATTTGATATGGCTGGGGTTGCTGCGGCAGCTTCTGGGCTGGGGTTACATAACGACATATGTATCCCATATTTCTTAGAGTTCTGTTCTGTTGAACAACGGGAAAGGTGGCTACCGGGCTTGACCAGTGGTCAGTACATCACTGCAATAGCTATGTCAGAGCCAGGAACGGGTTCCGATCTAGCAGCAATCTCAACTACGGCCACTAAGGATGGGGATTCGTTCGTACTAAATGGTGCAAAAACTTTTATTTCGAATGGCATTATCAGCGATCTGGTGATTGTGGCGGCAAAAACAAATCCTGAAGCCGGACATAGAGGAGTGTCGCTACTAGTTGTCGAAAGAGGGATGGAAGGCTTTGAACGAGGACGCAACCTTGACAAAGTTGGAAGACATAGTCAGGACACTGCGGAGCTTTTCTTTACAGATGTTCGGGTTCCAGCTGAAAACCTTTTAGGAGAAGAGAATAAGGGGTTCTACTATATGATGTTCAACCTTCCTCAGGAAAGACTGAACATTGCCATCTCGGCAGTTGCGGGAACACAATACGCCTTTGATCTGACTTTGCAGTATGTGAAGGAACGACAGGCGTTTGGACAACCAATTGGGAGCTTTCAAAATACACGTTTCAAGATGGCTGAGATCTCTACTGAACTAGAACTTACTTGGGCGTTCATTGACAAATGCGTGCTTGCTCACAACCTTAAAAACCTCACCGCAGATGAAGCTGCTATGGCTAAATGGTGGGCAACTGAGCTCCAGAAGCGAGCTATCGATCAATGCCTTCAGTTCTTTGGAGGATACGGATATATGGATGAATATCCGATTTCACGGTTGTGGCGCGACGGTAGAGTGCAAAGTATTTATGGTGGAACGACGGAAATTATGAAAGAGATTGTAGGAAGAGGCCTTGGCCTTTAGACCTACTCTGTAAAGAAGCCCCCATCTGGGTGCAAAATCTCACCTGTGAAGTAACTAGATTCATCACTACATAGAAATAATGCCGCACTAGCAATTTCAGCGGGCTCACCCCTTCGCCCTAGAGGGATCATTGCGTTAAACGCAGCAGTTTCGACTTCATCCATAAAATCAATAATTGCCGTCATGTGGGTGTTAATGAACCCTGGCCCTATCGAATTGACACGGATCCCTACTGGGCCCAGCATCCGTGCTGCTTTTTTCGTCATCATCCAAACTCCAGCCTTAGAAGTTGTATAAGCCAATGGTCCAGCATCAGGATGTTTCGCAGCAATACTCGCAATTGTGACAATTGAACCCTTTGTTTCCGATTCAAGCATTCGTGCAACGCAAGCCTGCATACCGAGCAACGTACCCTTAAGGTTCACGGCAAGCACTTTATCGAAGTGATCAGGGTCGCCTTCAACAAATTCCCACCCAGGCCGCTCTAAATAATCGGCTCGGTTAGCAACAACGTTCTTAATATCTGGTTCAATATCGCCGGAAACATAATTAGCATGGCTTATTCCCGCGGCTGTGACTAAGCAATCTAAGCCTCCAAAACTATCGACAGCTAAATTTGCCATTAATTCATTGTCTGCTCCGCTCGTCACATCAACACGGATGGGAATTGATTGACCACCTGCGTCAGTAATCATCTGTGAGGTTTCTTCTGCTTTATCTTCCTGAATGTCAGCAACAACTATTGACGCTCCCTGCTTTGCAAATAACAGGGCAGTCGCCCTGCCAATGCCATTTCCGCCACCCGTTATTACGGCGACTTTGTTCGCTAGGCGACCCTCTTCCATATAATCCTCCACTCACTATGGCTCTTCCTATTAGATCAAAGAAGCCATTGAGAAACAAAACGAGTTACTCCGCAACGATGAACTAAGGAACGATAAATACGATTCTTTTGGATTACAGCCAACTAAGACTATTGTCGTTCTATGGGTACCAAAAAAATTATCACCGTCTTAGAGCCTTCAGATGAGTACACGCATGAACCTGACGAAGCTAGTAACTATAACGAGTCAATGTACTTCAATACGTTTGATATCGAGAAGGAAATCGGCGGTTGGTTCCGCCTTGGAAACCGTGTCAATGAAGGGTACGCAGAAATGTCAATTTGCGTTTACTTACCGAATGGCAAGGTCGGATTTATGTTTGACCGGCCCCAAATTGCTGATAATGGTTCTATGAAAGCCGGAGGCTTATCAATAGAAGTTGTGAAACCTTTCGAAACCCTCCAGTTATCTTACTCTGGGAAAGTTTGCCTTCTTAACGACCCTAAGGAGATGGCGAATCCAAGGCAAGCTTTCAAAGAAAATCCCATAGTTGATTGTCATATTGACCTTGACTGGACTGGAATGTCTCCCATGTATGGCGGCAAGCCTATGTATGAGGATGGCTCTGAAATAGAGACGAATGCTGAAGGCAGCTTTGCGAAAGCACACTACGAACAGCACGGGAGAATGGAGGGAGCTATAACAGTCGGCGACAACATACTTGAGATTAACGGTATGGGACTCCGAGATAAATCATGGGGAGCTCGTTACTGGCAATCAATCAGTTGGTATAGATGGCTTCCTATGGTCTTTTCACCTGACTTTGCCATGATGCTTTCAATCGTCAGCGCAGATAGTAGTGGCAAGAAAGTTCGGAGGGCCGGGATGGTTCTCGAAGGAGACGAGTACAAATTAATCGAAGATTGTAATATCGAGACGACTTGGGATAAATCTGATTACCAAACTGGGATGAAATGCTGGGCAAGAACAAACGAAGGCAAAGAGTATGAAATCGAGGGAGAAGTAATTTCCTTAATCCCGCTTCGCAATAGACGAAAGACTCCAGACGGTGAGAAACTCTTAACCCGAATTACTGAAGCAATGACAAAATACCGTTGTAATGGCGAAGTAGGAATAGGCATGAGCGAGTATCTAGATCAAATAGAGAATGGTCGCCCTGCGGGAAGAGACTTTGGTGGACAATAAGGGTGTCTCTTTAGAAGTTTTTTTAATCGGAATGCTTTCTGAATCTCTAGGAGTAGTTTCTGTAAGCAACCTTGTTCGCCTCACGGGGGGAGCAAACAGAGAAACCTGGAGCTTTGATGCAGTAGACACTGAAAGAAACGCCTCAGAACTGATCGTGCAGGTAGATCGTGAAGGCCTTGACCGCCTCATTGGAACCTGCGCAAAGGAAGCCCAGATTGTAACCAAAGCTGCCGAATGGAAGGTTCCGGTAGCTACCGTTGTCGCAAGTTCAGATACACCCAACGCGCTAGGGCGGAGCTTTACCATCACTCGGAGAATCGATGGAGAAACAATTGCACGGAAGATCCTGCGAGATCAACAGTGGGAAACCGCTCGTTCGAAACTTGTTACAGACTGCGCAAAAGCTCTCGCAGCGATTCACTCCATCCCGTTAGAAGAACTGGATGGAATTGAACTAGTTAAGGACATTGATTCTTTAGCTTCACTTGTTGAAATCTACGATGCCCTGTCTGACCCGCATCCAACTTTTGACTTGGCAATCCGATGGCTCGAAGCAAACCGGCCCGAACCACTCGGACCCTGCCTAGTCCATGGGGATTTCAGACTGGGGAACCTCCTCGTTGGCGAGGATGGACTGCGTGCTGTCCTTGATTGGGAGATAGCTCATATCGGTGATCCAGCAGCAGATCTAGGATGGATGTGTGTACGGGCCTGGCGTTTCGGAGGAAAAGGAAAAGTAGCTGGAATTGGGAGGTATAGGAACTTCCTCGATGATTACGAGACACAAAGCGGCACTCGAGTCCCTTTAGAAACGCTTCAATGGTGGGAAATTTTTGGAACCCTCCGCTGGGGAATCATTTGCCTACAAATGGGAGGGGATTTTCGGGCAGGAAGAACTTCATCAATCGAGATAGCTACGATCGGACGACGGGTCGCAGAAAATGAATATGACCTTCTCTCCTCCCTCAAGGAACAACTATATGAGCTTGCATGAAGAGATGAATATGGCGCTACCCCCTCGAGGAAATAGTCCCTATGATGCCCCATCAGCACATCAACTTATCGAAGCGGTAAATCTCCTTATCTCTGAAGAAATAGGCGAAGAAATCTCCCCAACTCAAAAGTGGAAACTTCGAATAGCATCCAATGCATTAGGAATAGCCTCTAGAGAAATCCAAAACATTCGAGAAGATCGCAAAGCCCTCAGAAGCATTCTCGAAAGTTTGCAGATGGAAACCGAAAAAGACCTATCGGAAGCTATACGAGCCGGGGTATTTGACGACAGCCTCAAAGATATTCACGCCCAACTAGTTCCACTAGTCGACAAAAAAATTATGGTTGCAAACCCTTCATACCTCGTTGATACAAACGATCCATAGGTCAGCAGTGCAGAAAGTCAACGCTTCCATAAAGCCATAGCTACACTAAAATACGATC
>PBPU01000119.1 GCA_002724825.1 Acidimicrobiaceae bacterium | reverse complement strand
TTGACGTTACAGCAGTTAGTAAGGGAAAGGGGTTTGCTGGTGTCATGAAAAGACATGGGTTTGCAGGTCAAAGGGCTAGCCACGGGGCCCATAAAGTACATCGTAAACCTGGAGCTATTGGCCAATGCGCAACACCATCAAGGGTCTTTAAAGGGAAGAAAATGCCTGGGCGAATGGGTTCGCAAAAGACCACTATTCAGAATTTGGAAGTTGTGCAGTCGAATGATGAAGAGGAGATACTCCTTCTTAAGGGGTCGGTTCCTGGTCCTCGCGGCGCAACCGTATTGATCCGTAATGCCGTTAAGGCTGCACCTGTTGGAGGGAATAGCTAATGGCGACAATCGACGTCCTTAAGGTTACTGGTGGCAAGGCCGGAAGTATCGAACTTGATGATGGGATCTTTGGGATTGAGCCAAATGTTCCAGTAATGCATCAAGTTGTTAATGCTCAGTTGGCAGCGAAAAGGTCTGGAACTCATAGCACAAAAACTCGAGCTGAAGTTAGAGGAGGCGGTGCAAAGCCTTGGAAACAAAAAGGAACGGGGCGTGCAAGATTTGGGTCATCTAGGGTTCCGCAGTGGCGCGGTGGCGGTGTTGCTATGGGTCCAAAGCCAAGAGATTACTCGCAACGAACCCCAAAGAAAATGAAGCGACTTGCTCTGTACTCTGCGTTATCAGACAGAGCATCAGAAAACAATGTTCTAGTTGTGGAAGGCTGGAGTTTCGAACAACCTAAAACTAAAGAAGCGAAAGATGCTCTAAGTTCTATTGGAGCAGAAGGTAAAGTGCTTCTTGTCATTGACGATACAGACTCCAATACCCGAAAAAGTTTCCGTAATCTTACTAACGCTCATGTAATTTCTCCGACTCAACTAAATGTATTTGATGTTTTGTCAACTGACATGGTCATCTTCACTAAAGGAAATCTTCCCACAAGCATGACCAAGGAGAACCCCAGAAATAGCTCTGAGAATTCTACTGACGACCTATCGGAGGATTCGTGAGCGATAACCGAGATATCATTGTGAAGCCGATCGTAAGCGAAAAATCTTATGAGCTTTTAGAGCAGAACGTCTACACGTTTGAGGTGAACCCGGACGCAACAAAGCCACAGATAAGAGATGCAGTTGAAAGTATTTTCGGCGTTCGTGTTTTAAAAGTAAATACTTTAAACCGAAAAGGAAAACGAAAGAGAAACAGGCGCAATTTCACGTATGGACGCCGTTCTGATCAGAAACGAGCCCTTGTTACCCTTGCTGAGGGTGACTCAATCGAATTGTTCGACGTATAGGAAATCTCATGGCGATAAGAAGAAGAAAACCTACAAGCCCTGGACGGCGGTTCCAAACCCAAGCAGATTTTTCAGAAATTACCAAAAGCTATCCCGAGAAATCACTTACTACTAGTAAGCCTAAAACTGGTGGGAGAAATAATTACGGACGAAAAACTTCAAGACACCGAGGCGGTGGCCACAAACAACTTTATAGAAAAGTAGATTTTCGTCGGGATAAGAGCGGCGTTCCCGCAACCGTTGCTGCGATAGAATATGACCCGAATAGAACGTGCCGCATTGCTCTCCTTCATTATCATGATGGTGAAAAGCGTTACATTCTTGCACCAAGTGCGCTAACTGTTGGTGATGTCCTGCGTTCTGGTCAAGGCTCAGAGATACGCCCTGGGAATGCATTGCCCCTTCGATATATTCCTGTCGGAACAGTACTTCACAATATTGAATTACGTCCCGGTGGTGGAGGTAGATTGGCTCGAAGCGCTGGATCCAGCGTTCAACTTGTTGCTAAGGAGGGTGGGTACGCCACACTTCGGCTTCCTAGTACTGAAATGCGAAGAGTTCCGATAGACGTGATGGCCACTGTTGGCTCAGTCGGAAATGCGGAACATGAACTAATCAAAATCGGCAAAGCCGGGCGGAATAGATGGAAAGGAAAGCGTCCACAGACCCGAGGTGTGGCTATGAATCCTGTCGATCACCCTCATGGTGGTGGTGAAGGAAAGACCTCGGGTGGACGCCATCCTGTTTCCCCATGGGGAAAACCAGAAAAGAGAACAAGAAAGAAGAAGAAGCAATCTCAGCAGATGATTGTTCGTAGACGTCGTACTCGAGGATCACGAAGGTAGAGGATTTAGCATGCCAAGAAGTCTCAAAAAAGGCCCATTTGTCGACAGCCATCTACTTAAGAAGATAGATGGTCTTAACTCTTCAGGGTCCAAGGAAGTAATAAAGACATGGTCTCGTCGTTCAACGATCATACCAGACATGATTGGTCATACTATTGCAGTCCACGATGGTCGGAAGCATGTTCCCGTTTACATAACGGAAACAATGGTCGGTCATAAGTTAGGTGAATTTGCTCCTACTAGGACTTTCAGGTTTCATGCCGGCCAAGAACGAGGAGTTAACAGCTAATGTCAGGAGTTAAAACTAACGAACGACCAGGTACGAGAGCTCAGGTAAAGCATGTTCGTTCTTCCGCATACAAAGCACGGGAAGTTCTTAACTTGATTCGGCACAAATCATTTCAGGAAGCATCAGATCTCTTAATGTTCTCTGAACGAAGAATCAGCGACACTGTTCAAAAGTGTTTAAACTCAGCAGCTGCAAATGCTGAGAATAATGATGGTATTTCATCTGAAGAACTGTATGTAACTGCATGCTATGCAGATGAAGGCCCGACGATGAAAAGATGGAGACCTAGGGCTCGAGGTCGTGCTACAAGAATTCGAAAACGAACGTGTCATATTACGATAATCCTTGCTAGATATACACCGGATGAGCTTGAAGAGATGCGAAACAGAGCTGAGTTGAAGGGTGCGTCTTTGGGGCCGAGTGCTGCAGAAGCGAGGCGGCGTAGAGTTGAAAAATCTAAAGAAGTAGCAAACGACACTGAAAGTGAAGCGGCACAGGATCTTGATGAAGAAGTTCAGGAGCAAGGCTCGTCCGAAGAAAGACAAGAATTTGCTGATGAAGGTCAGGAGAACGATGAGGAGCAAGAATCGTCTGAAGAGAATGATGAGTCGAGTCCTTATGGAGCGGGATCTGCTCCTGCCGGAGATGATGGCTCTCAGCCATCCGAAGATTACCAAATCAAAGGAAAGGTAAGTTCTAAAATTTATCATCCACCAGAATCTCCTTTTTTCTCTCGTACTAAAGCAGATGTTTGGTTTACAACATCAGAAGTAGCAGAAAAAGCGGGGTTCTCTTTACCAGCGAGTATGCAGGACAGCAATGAGGATGATCAACCATCTTCCAAAAACGAAAATGAGGAAACAGGTGAAGATAATGAAACTGAGGAAGGTGAGTAATGGGTCAGAAAGTTAATCCATACGGGTTTCGTCTTGGGGTAACAACCGACTGGAAATCAAGGTGGTTTGCCGACCGAGAATATGCAGATTTTGTTATTGAAGACTGGAAGATTCGCGACTTTCTCATGACAGAGCTTCCTCATGCTGCCATCTCGAGAGTTGAAGTTGAACGAACAGGAAATCGGGACAAGCTTCGTATTGACGTTCACACTGCAAGGCCAGGAATAGTAATTGGTCGAAAAGGTGCAGAAGCTGACCGTCTACGCGCTGGGCTGACAGAAATTACAGGGAATCCAAAGGTTCAGTTAAATATTCAAGAGATCAAGCAACCTGAGCTAGATGCCGCATTAATCGCTCAAGGAGTAGCTGACCAACTCACTGGTCGTGTGGCTTTCAGAAGGGCTATGAAGCGCGCTGTGCAGAATGCCCAAAAAGCAGGAGCTCTTGGTATCAGAGTCCAATGTTCAGGTCGACTTGGAGGAGCAGAAATGTCTCGATCTGAGTGGTATCGAGAAGGACGAGTTCCACTCCATACGCTTCGTGCCGACATAGATTATGGCTTCAGAGAGGCACATACTACCTATGGCAGGATTGGAGTAAAGGTTTGGATATACAGAGGGGATATTCTTCCCTACAAGGTTCAAGCTGAAGAGAAGATAGCGCGTGAGGCCGCTATGGCAGTTGGTGAAACAGCAGGACCCAGCCACCCCAAACAGGTGGTTTCCTCTTCAGCTGCAAGGAATAGGCCATCAAATGAAGAAGAAAATGAAGTAACAGAGCTGGCACCTCTAGTTCAGGAAGCTGATCCAGAGTTCGAGAAGCTCCTTGATGAAGAAGAGCAAATCGCTCGGATGACAAACGAAAAAAACCAAACACCCACATTCCGACCGGGGGAGGCTGACTAATGCTTATGCCTAAAAAAGTAGCTCACCGGAAGCATCAGCGCGGCCGAATGAAGGGGAATGCCAAGGGCGGTAATCGTGTCGTATTTGGTGACTTTGGTATTCAAGCTCTCGAACCCGGATGGATTACCGCTCGTCAGATTGAGGCTGCACGTATTGCAATGACGCGCCATATCCGACGTGGAGGCAAGGTTTGGATAAATGTCTTTCCTGATAAGCCTGTGACTGAAAAACCCGCAGAAACACGTATGGGTTCTGGAAAAGGTAATCCTGAGCGTTGGGTTGCTGTAGTTCGCCCAGGAAAAGTCTTATTTGAACTTTCCTATAGCGATGAAGTAGTTGCAAGAGAGGCGATCGATCGAGCTATCCAGAAGCTTCCAATTAAGGCAAAATTTGTCACTCGTAAGGAAGGTTTCTAATGGCCCGAGCGAAAGCACTTAAGGAATTAAGCGATAACGACTTAATTGTCGCTTTAAACGATTCCAAAGAAGAATTGTTCAACCTGCGATTCCAGTTAGTCACTGGTCAATTGGATAACTACAGCAGGATAAAGGAAGTTAAAAAGAATGTTGCTAGAGCAATGACAGAGCTTCGTATGAGAGAGATCTCAGCAGCAGAAGAGTTGGAGGAGAGCGATGACTGAAGAAATCATCCAACGACCAAATCGGCGTAAAGTTCGTGAAGGCCTTGTTGTCTCAAATGGCATGGATAAGACTGCTGTTGTTGCGATTGTTGACCGCGTCCGCCATCGTCGATATAACAAAACTGTTCAGAGGACAACAAAGCTATTTGTCCATGATGCAGAAAATGATTTGAATGTAGGAGATCGCGTTCGGATACAGGAAACTAGGCCCTTTTCAAAGAAAAAGCGCTGGCGTCTGGTAGAGATATTGGAGCGTGCAAGATGATTCAGCAAGAATCACGTTTAAAAATCGCCGATAACTCAGGCGCCAAAGAGGTACTTTGTATCAAAGTGCTCGGAGGCTCTAAAAGGCGATACGCAAGTATTGGGGATGTGTTTGTAGCAACGGTTAAAGATGCTATTCCCGGTGCTCAAGTTAAAAAAGGTGACGTCGTTAAGTGCGTCATTGTTCGAACGAAGAAAGAATGTCGCCGACCAGATGGTTCTTATATTCGATTTGACGAAAATGCAGCTGTTCTGATCAACGAAGCCAGACAACCTAGAGGTACTCGTATTTTCGGTCCAGTAGGGCGCGAGTTGAGAGAGAAACAATTCATGCGAATCGTTTCTTTGGCGCCGGAGGTGTTGTGATATGAAGATTAGAAAAGGTGATAGAGTCGTGGTCCTTTCGGGCAAAGATAGAGGAAAAGAAGGAGAAGTTTCCTTCGTTTCCCCGAAGGATGGAAGGGTTATCGTTGATGGTGTCAATATTTCTAAAAAGCATCAGAGGCCCACTAGAGAAACAATGCAAGGCGGGATTATTGATAAAGAAATGCCAATTAGCGTGTCTAATGTAGCTGTGATCAGCCCACAAGATGGTAAGCCCACACGAGTAGGGTATCGGACTGCTAATGACGGATCAAAAGTAAGAATTTGCCGTCGAACAGGGGCTGATCTCTAATGACGACTATTCAAAAACCTCGCTTAAAGGAAAGATACCAAACGGAAATCCGGAAAATGCTTCAGGACAGCTTAGGAAAATCTAATATTATGGAAGTTCCCAAAGTCTCTAAAATTGTCGTCAATATGGGAGTCGGAGAAGCGGTGACACGTTCGGCTGCGCTTGAAGGTGCAATTGATGACCTAGCCGTTATCACTGGACAGAGGCCTATGGTCACTAGAGCAAAGAAATCAATTGCCGGTTTCAAGCTACGTGAAGGAAATCCAATTGGAGCCAAAGTAACTCTACGAGGGGACCGCATGTACGAATTTCTTGATCGCTTAATTAACTTAGCGATACCTCGTGTGAGAGATTTTCGAGGCCTTTCCTTAAAGTCTTTTGACGGAAATGGGAACTACACATTTGGAGTGACTGAGCAATTAATATTTCCAGAAATCGAATATGACAAAATCGACTCAACCCGTGGTATGGACATAACCATTGTCACCACAGCAAACAATGATCAGGAAGGACGAGCTTTATTAGATTCGTTCTCGTTTCCATTCCGAACCGAAGGAAATTAGCAATATGGCAAAGAAAGCTTTAGTTAACAAACAACGTAAGACCCCAAAATTTAAGGTACGGGCCTACACCCGGTGTAGGCGATGCGGGAGACCCCGCTCCGTGTATCGGAAATTTGGGTTGTGCCGAGTGTGCCTCCGAGAGTTGGCGCATGCAGGAGACCTTCCAGGTGTTACAAAGGCCAGCTGGTAGGGGGTAATTGGATATGACAATGACTGACCCAGTAGCAGATATGCTGACACGAATCCGTAACGCAAACACTGCTATGCATGACGATGTGAATATGCCTTCCTCAAGACTCAAAGAGTCTCTTGCTGACCTTCTTCAGAAGGAAGGTTACATTCAGAACTATGCCGTTTCCGAAAATGAAGATGAGCCAGGGAAAACGCTCACAATCGAGATGAAGTACTCTCCTACCCGTTCACGAGTAATCTCAGGAATTAAGCGAGTTTCTAAACCTGGCTTACGGGTATATTCGAAATCAAATGATATCCCAAGAGTCCTAGGTGGCTTGGGAGTTGCTGTAGTCTCGACCAGTCAAGGCCTGATGAGTGATCGCGAAGCAAGAAAGCGCCATATGGGCGGCGAAATACTTTGCTACGTCTGGTAAAGGGGAATATGAGATGTCACGTATAGGAAAAACTCCAATATCAATACCAACGAGTGTTGAGATAGCCATTGATGGAGCAAATGTTGAAGTTAAAGGCCCTAAAGGAAGCTTAAATCAAGTTCTTCCTGAAGGGATTTCCATTACACACGAAGATGAAAGTTTGGTCGTTCACCGTGAGAATGATGAACGACAGTCAAAAGCGCTACACGGACTAACGAGGTCACTCATAAATAATATGGTTATTGGAGTCACTGAAGGCTACTCCAAACAACTCGAGTTAGTTGGAGTAGGTTACAGAGTGCAGGCGAAAGGTAAAACGAATCTTGAGTTCCAGCTTGGTTTCAGTCACCCTGTGAACGTATCAGCACCTGATGGAATTGAATTTGATGTTCCTTCTCCCACGGAGTTGAATATCTCCGGAATAGATAAACAAATGGTGGGTCAAGTGGCTGCTGATATCCGGGCATTGAAAAAACCTGAGCCCTATAAAGGGAAAGGTATTCGCTATGCCGGTGAGCGTATTATTCGTAAAGCTGGAAAGGCAGTGAAGTAGGTTCCGTTATGGTTAATTCAGCAAAGCAAAAAAGAGATGGTCGGATACGCCGCCACAACAGACTTCGCCGCAAAATTCGTGGTTCCGTTGATCGCCCGAGGCTTGCCGTGTTCCGATCAAATCGCAATATTTACGCGCAAATCATTGATGATGATAAGGGCCACACATTGGTTGCAGCTTCAAGCCTTGAAGAAGAGATTCGAAGTAGTGGAGTAAAAGGGATCGAAGCAGCTGAACAGATAGGTCAGTTGTTAGGACAGCGAGCAAAAGCTGCTGGTATCGACTCGATTGTTTTCGATCGAGGTGGACTGAAATATCATGGACGTGTAGCTGCAGTAGCTGATGCAGCCCGAGAAGCAGGATTAGAATTCTAATGGAAGAACAACAAGAAAAAGCCCCAGGAGAACTTAGAGACTCCCGAGTTATTCACATAAACCGAGTAGCCAAAGTTGTAAAGGGAGGTCGACGTTTTTCCTTTACAGCATTAGTTGTAGTAGGTGATGGTGCTGGTCGTGTCGGTTTGGGATATGGAAAAGCTAAAGAAGTCCCTCTTGCAATACAAAAGGGAACAGAAGAAGCAAAGCGTAACTTATTCCAAGTTCCCATGGCAGGGTCGACAGTGACTCATCCTGTAATAGGGGAACAAGGGGCTGGTCGCGTCATGCTAAAACCTGCCGCTCCTGGTACTGGAGTTATAGCTGGAGGTGCGGCACGCGTGATTCTCGAAGAAGCAGGAATTAAAGATGTGCTATGTAAATCCTTAGGATCTCCGAATCATATCAATGTAGCTCGGGCTACTATTGATGGCTTGGCAAATCTACAACGACCTGACCAGATTGGGTCTCTTCGCGGCTTAGACCCTGAAGAATTTGTTCCAACAGGCATGCTTAACGCATATAAGGAATCTGAGCGAACCGTTAGGTCATTAAATAAGGGTTAATTATGGGATTAAAAGTTACTCAAATACGGTCTTCTATAGGTACAAAACCCAAACAGCGAGGCACATTACGTGCTCTGGGGCTAGGACGAATAGGTAAATCTCATGTCCTACCAGACAAACCTGAGATTCGCGGCATGCTTGCTAAAGTCTCACATCTTGTTGAATTTCAAGAAGTAGCCGAATAGTACCGAGGGACAAGGGAGAAAACACACATGAAAATACATGACTTACAACCTCAACCCGGAGCTAACCGTCCTCCAAAAAGAGTTGCGCGTGGAATCGGAGGAAAAGGTGGCAAAACTGCAGGAAGAGGAACAAAAGGGCAACGTGCAAGAGGTACGGTCCCGGTCGGTTTTGAAGGAGGGCAGAATCCATTACACCTTCGCCTCCCCAAACTTCGAGGATTTAACAATCCATTTAGGGTCGAGTATCAAGCTATAAACATAGACACTCTTGACGCTCTCGGAGAGGCAGATATAACGCCTGAACTACTTAGAGAGAAAGGTCTTCTTCGGAAAAAGTCTTTACTTAAAATTCTCGGCCGCGGAGAGGTAAATGCAAAGTTGGAAGTCTCAGCTCACGCATTTTCGAAATCTGCTGAGGAAGCTATTCAAGCTGCCGGAGGAACGATTAACGTAATACCAAAACCTTGGGGAGATAGAAGGCCTCCAGCACAAGGGAACGCATTAACAAACCGCTAGACACCATTTAAGTTAGGGAAAATTATGGCAGCCA
>PBPU01000118.1 GCA_002724825.1 Acidimicrobiaceae bacterium | reverse complement strand
TTGTGTAGCACATTGCCTGCACACCAAATACCCTTAGATTCCATACTCGTACCAAGAAGGGAGACAGCAAATGGATGATGAGCAACAAGAATCATTGAAGCAATGGGTGACGCAAGTGACAAGTGCGATGCAAAGCATAGAAACTTTCGGCCACACCGCAATCGGAACGGTAGAACAAGTAACCGTAGTTTTGCGGGATCACGAAAAACGAATTGAAGAAATAGAAACAGCTTTGTCTGGGTTAGTGGATGAAGGTAAAGAACTGATGGATGCAATCCGGGAGTATGTACAGAGACAATGAAAATAAAAAGGGTGTCGATTCCTTTGGGAGCAGGCTTATGGAGATCCATGTTTGCTCGCATTGAAGGCGGCAAAATTGTTGAGTTAGCAAACAAAGAGGAGGACCTCAAAAAAAATGACTGACTTACTTAAACTATCTAAACCGTTCCAACCACAGTTCATTGAAGAAAAGCCGGGTAGTTTCAAAGCTTCTTACGTTCCACACTCAACTGTCGTGGAGCATTTACTTGGGATACTAGGCCCATTCAATCAAGAAGTTAAAGAAATGATCCGCAACTCTGAAGGCGAGATCGAAGGAGCTATTGTTCGATTTACTTTCACCATTGACGGCAAAGTTGTGGTCATTGAAGAAGCTGGTGCGGTTGAGCGCAAAGCTCCAAACGCAGGCGAAGCAATGAAAGACTGCATAAGTGATGCGGTTAAACGTGCAGCTTCGCGCATAGGTCTTGGGACTCACTTGTGGTCCGGGGAAAAATACATTCTTCACAGCGTGCTAAATAAGCGTGAAGAACCTGCCATTGAAAAGGAGGAAGAATCCAATGAGCAGTAACATAACAATGGTGGGCCGACTAACAGCGCCCCCAGAACTACGCTTCGCTAAAAGCGGTACGCCTTGGGCAACATTCAGCATTGCTGTTACCCGAGGACGAGATGACGACAAAGAAACATCTTTCTTCGATTGCAAATGTTTCGGAGCGCTAGCAGAAAACATCTCGGAGATCCCTAAAGGGACGAGAGTCATAACTGACGGTTACCTTGTCCAAGAAAAATGGGAAACTAAAGAAGGGCAGAAGCGTTCCAAAGCAGTTCTTATGGTCAATGACGCTGGACCTTCAATACGGTTTGAGCCGATTGTTAGCGATGGTCCTGCTGCGAAACGTCCTGACAAAGAAGCAGTTAAAACTGTGCAAGAAGCTTTCACCACTGATGACAATGGAGAAGAACCGTTCTAGTGATGGCTACTGAAAAGACAAACGACCGTCATCTTTCAATACGGTTGTCGTCAAACGATGATGAATGGCTTACTGCTTTTGCCGGGCTGCAAGGCACAAGTAAAAGCAGAATTATTCGCGAAGGAATAAAACTTTTGCGAGAACGATACACATGAGACATGGGGGGAGGACCACATCGGTTCTTCCCCCATGCCCTATTATTATTGAATGGAAGAAAATGGTGACGGAGTGGCGATAGCTGCGGACATCGAAATGGTTTCCGTGGGATTACACGCAGATCTTTTACTTCGGCTTGATTGTTATTGCGATGCAATGAAACACCACCCGTCTACACCCCACGAAATAAACCAGATTCCTTTCTGGGCATTTCGTAGCAACGTCATTCAAGCAGCCGTTGGATTCTTCCTTGACGATCCAGAACTACCACTATTTGAATCGGACTAATGACAAAGAACAAGCAAAGGGGGACAGCTTTCGAGACCGCTGTTGCCCGGTTCCTCCAAGAGAAAACAAAGTATTGGGTTGAGCGTAGAGCATTAGCTGGCTCGCTTGATAAAGGAGATCTCATTGGAATCCCTGACTGGTGTCTCGAATTGAAAGACCACAAATCAATTAATCTCGCTGGGTTCATGGACGAAGCCGCGAAAGAATCTGAGAACGCTGGCACAAGATGGCACGCCGCTATTGTCAAACGCCGCAACCGAAATGTCAAAGACGCTTATGTTGTTATGCCATTATGGATGTGGGCAGAGTTCATTGAGAGGGAGTAGATGCTTGAAAAGAGAGAGCCTGAAGAAATTGTCACCAATGAACAAGCAAACGCAACCGTTGATTTGTTTTGGGAACAAGCATTCCCTAAACCAATCGCATCCAGACCAGTCATTTGCGCTCTTGCTAAACGGGCGCTTAAAGCTGGCTACACAAATGAACAAATCATTGAAGCATTCAATAAAACACGGGCGTTTACAGTCGCAGCCATTGAATACCAGCTACGAGGTCAACGACTCAACTTTGGAGAGACAGCGAATCGAGTGATGAGACTCCAATGATTACCCTCAATGAGCTTCCCGATTGGTACAGCAAAGCTAAATGCACCGGGTTGCCCATTGAATACATCACCATTGAATTTTGTTGGAATTGTCCAGTACGGCCTAATTGTCTTGAATACGCATTAAAAGATGCTGATTGGTTCGACGGTTCGTACATGCCAAGCCACATTTGGGGTGGATACACCTCCAATGAACGCAAAAAAGCAATGAAAGAAACAGGATACAGATACCAAATCGCTTACGAACAACTAATAAATGATCCAGATAGGGGAATAAACGCATGAAACATAGGATTACTTACTCGACTCGGACTCACGTCATTGAAATCCCATTGACTGATCTCATTGAGCACGCGAACTTGAAGGGCACTGAGTTGCCGACAAGAGATCCTTACATACGATGGGTAGAGTTACCCGAATGGTGTGGGATACAGATTCGCTGGTCAGAAGAATTGAACGAGGAATACGATGAAATCCCAAATGACTAACGAAGAAGCAAAGAAGCTCCTTTTTTTAATGACTCAACTGTGGTGGAAGTACACGATTCCTGACGGCACATTGCAGCTATGGAAGAACGAGTTACAAGGCTGCGATTTTCACATAGCGGAACGTGCATTACACGCACTTGCTGATGAAACGAATGAATGGCCTTCGTTCGCTCAGTACAGGCGTCACTACAAAGCAAAGACTCCGTTGCCTGAGAACCTAAACCGGTTGTCTGCGCCTAAAGCTTCTAGGGAAACAGCTATGCAACACATCGCAGAAATGCGTGCTATTCTTCGTAACTAGGCGACAAGCTGATTCTTGTTGTCTGTTCATTCATAACCCCACTCCCCCTCACAGGTTCCTCTCTCCCTGTGGGGGGGAGTTATTTACGGCCACAGGTCCAGAGTTTGAAATCTCCGCTGTGTTCCCAAATGTGGTGAGCCATCGCAGCGTTTGATTCAATCTCGTAACGCTTCGACCACCATTCTTTGCCGAACACTCCACTCCAAAAGTATTCATTGATTTGGAAGTAGCCATGATCTTCGCCATTGAATGCGGTAGGCAAATGGTACGACTCGCACCACGCAATGCTTAAAGCTTCGACACAATCCCATTCATAAGAACAGGTTGTTTCAATGATTTGATCTTGTACTGGGTTCGGGGCATTGACTCCAGCTAAATCAATGAGCACCCATATGAGTAGAAGCCGCAATTAAGGCACCAAATTAGGGGAAACAGAATTGAGTCTTGTTCGTTCACGGCAGTAAGCGCCACAGTTGTTGCAACGGTACTGCACATATTGAGCAACTTTGGTAGACCTATTGCCTCGTCTAACTAAATCGTAATGTCCACAAGTGGGACATGAATCAGGACGGTTATCCAATAGCGCTCGGTTGGGGTGATTGTTCATCCAAGGACGCAATCTTTTGTACACATCTTCCAACAAATCAACGTCTTGCTTCGCGTACTTCTTCATTACCCGCCACGATTTCTCATCGCCACGCATACAACCAGCCCACAATTCAAATCCCCCT
Organism: Acidimicrobiaceae bacterium; assembly: GCA_002724825.1. GTDB lineage: Bacteria > Actinomycetota > Acidimicrobiia > Acidimicrobiales > UBA8592 > UBA8592. The sequence continues at coordinate 4,447 of PBPU01000118.1, read as the reverse complement.
GTGGCTTCTTTGTTACCCAACCCTAAATGCTGGCCTAAATCTCCAAGCTTATTGCTATTGAACATGAAGTATTTGCGAGCAACTTTCAATGTGTCAATTTGCATAGGCATCGTCGGGGGTTTTAAGTCATGGAAAGCAAATCGAGCATTGGCTTTCCGCATATCGAAACGATCCCCATTGTGGCCTACCACAACATCGGCCTCGTCAAAGAGTTTCCATAAAGCCCCGACAACTGCAATGTCATTTTCAGGATCTTCACTGTAAACTTCAGGGAAATCAGGCAATGAAACTACTTTCGTAGTCTTTTGCCCTTCCCACTTGTAACTGAAGCACAGCAAATACCATTCACGGTATTGCTTCACAACATTCTGGTCGTATTGACCCCACACATACGCCAGATTGGGCGCAGTTTCAATGTCGTAGAATAAGATTTTAGCCACGAGACCCCCTAACTCGGTACTGTTAGTAGCCTCACCATAAGAGTACCCTCCCACCACGCTTCATCGTCGGATAGGCGCTCTGCTTGCATCTCTAATCTTTCAATGGTCACATTTTCAATGCGGTTACCTTCTTTGTAAGTAACCGTTTGACCTGATTCCATTCGTTGCCTCAATGAATTAAAGACTTCATTGGAATTAAACGTAGCTGGAGCACCACTGTTATGGGATGTCAACACCTGCCGTCTTAGCACAATGGGGACAAGTATCTCATCAACCCGTGCTGGTGTAGCGATACAGGTAGTCAACCAATCTTCAATGATTGGAGCCTCTGTGGTGCTCGTAGACCGCCCTAAAGTCATAACAAACTTGTATGAAACTGATGATTCGCTAACGAAATCAAAGTTTTTAGCGACGTTAGGAGTCAATGAAAGCGACGAAGAAGCGTTGTTGTCGTTCGTTGCAGCGAATGAAACACTCCCAAGCAACGTAGAAGTGGGATCTCCTCGGTATTCCAATGAAGAATCTTGGTAGTCAACCCCTGAAGCATTGTAATCAGTGTCGCCAAAGGTGTACTGGTCACGGTCCTGACGGACAGTTACCGAACGCAACAGCTTCGGAGCTACCGTTGACCACGAAACTTCACCAACAGTCAAAGAACCTGACGCTACTTTTACGTCAGACCCCGACTCGCCATACACCCCTTGGCCCCGTTCAGCGAAATATGTTTTCCCATTGAACCTTGCAACTGATTGAACATTGCCAGAAGCAGCCGCAGAAACAATGTCAGGTGCCCAAGCCGGAACCAAAGTTTCAGTGAACCGAGTCAAATCTGCACGGTAAACCTGCCCTGATCCTCCTCCCCACCAAACAAAACGATTGTCGGCGTCCAATGAATAAGCGGCACCGCCGTCATCAATGACAGGACCAATGGTCACAGCATTTGAAGCGGTATCTACTAGCCCTATCCGAAGACCAGCGCTAGTTGCAGCAGCGATAACCCCGTTGTAAGAAACAATTTTATTGATAGATTCCCCACGGGGAAGCTCACCTGCAATGGTTGGCGCATTCAATGTGCCATCTGCTGTAGCTACACCGATATGGTGTATCGACCCGGTGCCGTTAGTGTTTGCCGCAGCGAAAATACCTGACGGGCCACTAGTGAATGAAACCCACGTTGTCGCCCCAAGTGTCGCCGTGTAATCCAATGAAGATGAAGCCTTTGCTCCATTGACATCCAACTCAAAGATGTTGCCACCCAAAGCTCCAATGAAACGGCCAGATACAACGCCAATGACTTCGGCGTTCACGGCGCTGCCACCCCACCCACTGTCGTAAGTGGTGTTATTGACAGCGACTCGCCTAATAGCTGCGGTTGAACCGAACGCTGCATAAACGTAAGAACCATCAGAAGTGAAGTCCTTAACGTCGTAGCCCATGTCAGCGGTAGACGCTGACCAGCTAGCACCTGTCCAAGCTGATGTGTACTTTAGGTTTTGCCCATCAGAATAGTAAGCGAATGTGTTACCTGAGACATCATCGTTTACAGATTGAAGATTTAAGTCATCGTCCGTAACAGAAACTTTCTGTTCGGTTGAGTTCAATAAAGTTATTTGGCCCTTAGTCCACGGATCAATGCCACTAGAAGTGCTGAACCGACGACGATCAGAGTCATCCAAATCAAAATGCGTTTGACCAGCACCATAACTCCAGTCAGTTTGAGAACGAGTCCAAGCGCCACTTGTATCTAAAGTGTTCTCGCCCGGCTCTTTACTTGTATCCCTTTGTTCACGCAAAGCAGGCACCGTTGTACGCCGGTATTGGCGTGTGTCGATAAGGAACTGAGTCCCATCAATCTCAACAGGCAGCGATGCGGGGTTGTAGCTCACGCCCTAAACCCACTCCAATTAGAACTCGGACGGTTAGCCGAGTTTCGTTGCCACATTTGGGGGTACATTGCAGCCAAGCGCGCAGCTTCAGCTTGAACACGCTGATCCCGACGGAATCGCAAGTCTCTCATTGAAGCAGATATCGCGCCCGGAGGGACTTCTTCCGCCATCCTTGACGTTCCTTCAGCATCGAGAAACTCTCGGCGTATAGGAGCAGTCGTCATTAAAGCCAAAGCAGCACCCAAAGGAGGGAGATCATAAGCCGTAGTTTCTAACCCCGTAGCAGAACGGTTTGTTGTGCCATCCGTGATAGGGGTAAGGGGAGACTTGTAACTTACCGTTACCTTTTGCCCCGGCCAAGCTGCTGTATACAGGATAAGAGCTAAACCACTACTGAATGAACTTGTATCTCGGTTCCTTTTCAATCGCCAAGACATAACTTCAGGTTCGCTTGCTTCCGAACCAATGTCTGCGTAAGTAACAGAATAAACAGAGTTGACTACATTGCTTCCCGTGTCGAGGTTGTAACCGTCTACCCCACCGTTGTAAGTGAAACTTGTGGTCAACATTTGAAACAAGCCACTACTTGGAGTAGACAAATCAGCTAATTCGTCATTGATTGATTGAATAATGCGATGAGTAGGAAACTTCGGGGAAACACGAACGATTGAATCAACAGCGTGTCCCGTTGCTGAAGCAGTAGAACCACCGTAGCCACGAATCACACTGACCTGAGTGTCACCAGTTTTAGCTGTGACGTACATAAGCTCTGAACCAATTTCAATGACAGTGCCCCTTGAAATGCCGCCCGCTAAACCCTGAACCGAAACAGTTGTGCTAGTCGCATCAGTAACAGCCGGTGCAATAACAAGATCAAGTTCCTCAACGTACCCCGACAAAAGCATGTCCCTTGTCTGGTCAATCCATACTTGTGCGGTCATCAGGCACTCCCAAAAACGTCATTAAGGGCGGCTTCTTTACGCTTGCGGCCCTTTTCCGAAAGAATCGTGCCCCCTGTGACTTCGTGGGATGACCCAGCGTGTGTTTCAAGCCGGGAAGACCCGTCAATAGAAGGGGGCTGAAGACCCTCAGATCGGAGTCTTTTGTAGGCCGCCATATCCCTTTCTTTCTGTCTTTCTTTAGCTTTACTCCCAGACCAATCAATCGCTTTCCCATCATGAACTCCTCTGGTCGGAGTAGCTGACGCAGCGATATGCACCTCACCGAAGTATTTGCGGACAACCCCCCGGCACGCATCACAAACACCGTCATAAGTTTCATCAAACCCATGACGGATTTCGTGGCTTAACCCACAGTCGAGACATCGGTAACAATAAATTGGCACTATTCTGGTCCTACTCTGAATGAATAACCTGCCCCGACAAGGACAGTTTCTTCGGCTTCTGTTAAATCACGAGGGCTTTCGTGTCCCCCATAGATCCATCTTGTCACTGTTGAGGCATCTGATGGAAGGTTAGTTTGAACAGTTGACCCATTGATAATAAAGACGTTTCCACCTTTAGCTCCCGGTGAGAAATGCCTCATCAATGAATACGCTGCTCGCGAAGGTGCATCTTCTGGGACGCCGACCCGTGGAAGCGTGTTAGAGGTTGGCATAACAAGTAATCGGTACACTTGTTTGGCCCCAACAGTAGATGTGCAGCCGATAGTGCTGGCGGCAAATGTGTAGTTACCACTTGCTGTCTCCGAAGGCATAGACGCTGTAGCCGCAATAGTCGCTGGCGTAGCATCAATAGTTATGTAAAGTGAATGACCGGGGAAAGCCGCCTGACACGCCACAGTAGCCGGTGTAACGGTCGCTGAGATTGTAGGACTGGGAAGGGTAGCTGGAGCTTCAACTCCCCCGTGTACGACGATTGAGTTAGCAGTAACAGTTGGAACAATTACTACCGGGCAAGCGACTGTTGAGGCATTAACCGTTGCCGGGACCGATACGCCTGCCGAGAACGTCGTCGTAACACCGATTGTGGCTGGCGTCGCAATGACCGCCACAGTATGACCAGTATCGACAGGCTGAGAATAGCTAACACCCGACTGGCTGTAATCCACCAAGACACGGTTGTCCGGTACCGAGGTGTCACGTTCGTTGTAATCGAACCC
>PBPU01000117.1 GCA_002724825.1 Acidimicrobiaceae bacterium | reverse complement strand
AGTTCGAGATGCAAGTAACGGCGGTGTAGATGTTGCTTATGATCCAGTTGGGGGAGAAACGACTCATCAAGTTCGGAGATGTATGGCATGGGACGGTCGTTTACTTATTATTGGGTTCGTTGCCGGGATTCCTGACCTTCCTGCAAACCATATGCTTCTAAAGAACTACAGTGTTGTTGGGGTGCATTGGGGCGCATCATTGGGCAGAAATCCAAAATCATTAGATGCCCAAATGAGGTCTGTCCTTGAATTAGCTGGGACTGGGGAAGTAGATCCGCTTATTTTCCCACCATATGAATATCAAAGTGGCGCTCAAGCCATTCAGGATCTTGCCGATAGGAAAACTTGGGGAAAGGTCGTAGTGCGTGTCGGAGAGTGAAGCCCCAGAATACAACCACCTTCACCTTTTCTCTGAAGGTCAGGTCCTTTGGGTAACAATTGATAACCCACCAATTAACCTCATCACGAAATCGCTTCTAGTAGATCTGATTCAACTATCCTATTGGCTTGAAAATGATACCGAACATATTGTCGTTGTCTTTCAAAGCGCAAACCCGAACTTCTTTCTTGCTCATTTTGATGTAACTGCCCTCTTAGGCGATCAAACCGATCAGCAGAACTCTGAGGATCAGGATCTGAATATTTTTGATGGCCTCTGTGAGCGGTTGAGAGTTTTGCCCAAAATCACTATGTGTAAAATTTCTGGAAGGATTGGAGGAGGGGGAAGCGAAATTGCTATGGCTTGCGACATGCGATTCGCCGCTTTAGGGAAGACGAAAATGAATCAAATGGAAGTACCTATTGGCATTATTCCGGGCGGAGGAGGTACTCAGCGTCTTCCTTCCTTAGTAGGCTACAGTAGAGCTGCAGAGCTTATTCTAGGTGGAATTGATCTCGATGCTCAAACAGGTGATGATTGGGGATACTTCACGCGGGCATTGCCACCAGAGGAACTTGACGACTATGTCGAGTGGTTAGCACTTCGCATAGCAAGCTTTGACCCGGCCGCTGTCAAAGGTGCAAAATCTTCTCTACTTAATTCGGTCCCGTCGCTTAAAAATGGCCTCATCAATGAAAGTCAAATCTTTAGTGACCTCTGCTACTCTCAAGATGGCCAGAGATCTCTTCGACGGTTCCTCGAACTTGGAGGCCAAACGGTTGAAGGTGAGCTTCGGATATCCGATCTAAGTGCAGAAGTAGCAAAAGAGTAGAAATAGATCTTATGAGACAACAGTATTCAAAACCAATTAAGGAAGTCCGGTCATTTCGAAGGAATGGGAGGCTTCTTTCTGCTTTCACTCGGATTTTTGCAAAAGTAGATGCACCAAAGCATGTCGTTACACCAGATGGTGAGCCATTCGTTCTTGCTGCCAACCATAGAAGTTTTTTTGATTTCATCATTGCATGGAAAGTCTTAACTGAATTGGGATTGACCTGCCATTGTCTGATTAGAGCCGACTTATTTGAAAAACCAATTATTGGAGGTTGGTTAAAGCGTAATGGGTGTATAGCGGCATCTAAATCAACACGTGAGGAGGCTGAAAACCGTGCAGTTGCTCTTCTTGGGGATGGGTATTCCGTTGCGGTCATGCCTGAGGGGAGACTGGTGCCGGAAGCCGACCGCCCAGAGGGTGTCGGGCAAGGAAGGCCAGGGATTTCAAGAATAGCTACCTCTGCAAATGTCTGTGTTCTTCCTGTCGGTCTTACTGGGACTGAGAGTGTTTGGCCTATGGGAAAGCCATTTCCCCTATTTGCAATACCTCGACCCACGGTAAAGATAAGGTTCGGTGATCCAATCAAATTTAACAGTGACGATCATATTGCCAACGTAGGTATCGTCATGGACGAAATCAAATCACTTCTATAATTGGCACACGGCAATTAGAAAACTATTTAGATACGTTTTTGCGGAATTGGATATCTGTGTCTCCTCTTCGAAATTCTCGTGTGATCTCATTAAGGGCGACAACGATATCTCCACCTAAAGGGTTCTCTTCTGCACGTATGGCGTCATCGAGCTGTTGAGGGCTCGTGGCGCCCACGATTGGGGAGGTGACTGAAGGATTGGCTAACACCCACCCAATAGCTAACTGAGCTAGTGAGATACCTGCCTCTTCAGCTACAGGACGAATTAGATCAACAGTCTCATGAGAAACAGTTGCCCAATAGCGATCCATATATCTCTGACCTTGACCGCCTTTTAATGTGAATCTCGTTCCTTTATTGGGTGCTTCTCTGGAATGCTTTCCTGTAAGCAGACCTCCTGCTAAGGGGTTGTATGGAATCACTGCTATGTCCTTAAAATCGCACAGACCATACAAGTCACGTTCTGGTTCCCGAAATAAAAGGTTGTATCTAGGCTGGACACAGTCAAACCTGACAATGTTCTGAGCTTCCGAAACACCTATTGCCAAAGCCAGATACCAAGCAGGATAGTTAGAGCAGCCTGCGTAAAGAATTTTTCCTTGGTGGATGAGGTCATCTAAGGCTTCCAACGTTTCATCTATAGGAGTAGCGAAATCTGGGAAGTGTATTTGATATAGGTAAATATAGTCTGTCTGCAATCTTCTTAGTGAAGCCTCAACTGAATCCCTAATATTTCTCCTACTTGCGCCTCCTTGCCAAGGGTTTGGTCCAGTCGGAGCAAAACATTTTGTTGCCAACACGACATCATTACGCTTTGGCCCAATCCATTCACCAATGATGCGTTCCGTCTCACCTATGTCTTCTGCGACACCATTCGCAGGGTAGATATCTGCTGTATCTAGAAAGGAGATCCCAGACTCTAGGGCATAGTCGAGGATTTGGTGAGATTTTTCAACATCGCATTGATTTCCAAAAGTCATAGTCCCTAAACATAATCGGGAGACCTTTAAACCAGTTCTGCCAAGTTTGGTGTATTCCATGATTACCGCTCTTTATCCATAGTGATCGACTGGCAGTCGGAGTCACAGTTTTGATCTGTATCTTTTTTTACCGCTGGACGATGCAAAATAGCTGCCTTAGGTGCAATACGACCCTGAGGCCCTTCTTGAGTGTCTATCACTTCCATTACCCCATCTACGATCAGGCTATGGCTATCTTGTTTCATAGGTGGCCACAGCAGAGCGACAGAAGGCCTCTCTAACACATTCGCTGATGTTTTTTTTCCTATACCACAGACAAAACCTAAAGAATCTCTTGATAAGGTCACGTGGGTAATATGTGGATGCGCTTCGTTATCTATCGTAATTAGATATGGATTCATTCCATATTCCGACAATGCATCTTCTAGATTTTCAATTTCAACAGGAATACTCATGCAAAAACTGTCCTGCCGATCCATTCTGCGATCAAGGCTGGTTTTTCTTGTCCTTCAATCTCTACTGTCATTTTTCTGGTCAAATCTATAGCGTTTCCTTTTAGAGATACACCAATAGGCTGCGAAGTTGCTCGCACTCTTGAGCCCGCAGGAACAGGGTTGAGAAACCGAACTTTATTTAGTCCATAGTTGATGCCCATTAATACACCACTCACATTTTTGTAGGACTCATCAACAGGAATACTTGTAGATAGATGCACCAACATAGATAGTGTGAGGAAACCATGCGCGATAGTTCCTCCGAAGGGAGTCTGAGCAGCTCGTTCTAAGTCAACATGGATGAACTGATGGTCGATCGTTGCATCAGCAAAATCATTGATTCTCTCTTGACTTATCTCGAACCACTCCCCTGCTACTGGGTCGGACCCTATAGTACTCTGCATCGCCCCGTATGCTCGTTGCGCATTTTCACTCATGAAAGTTCCTCCAAAAGGTTTTGACCTCCTTATCCTATGCCCTTGCAGGCTTCAAGTGAAATAATATGAGTCCTTTCCAAGTTGCTAGTTGTAGATGGGATAGATATGCGCGAATTTAGAAAAGGTGCTATTTCTAGTTTATGCCGAATTACCCTGATCCTCTAAGAGTCCTTGACCTTTCACAAACTAGGGCTGCCGCTGTGATCGCCAGTGTTAGTCGTGAACAGATGTTCCTTCCCACCCCATGTGACTTATGGGATGTTAAGGATGTCATCAATAAACTCGTAGCTTCGACTCGTCTTTTCACAGGGTTTGGGCTTCGACAACCACCTGACCCTTCACTTGATTTAATTAATCCAAAGGATTTGATTGGTGACGATCCAGTGGGGGTCTACCTGGGTGCAGCCAAGGAATGTCGGGATGCGTGGAGGTCTCCTGGGGCTTTGGATGGTCTTGCTACTTCAACTATCGGAGAGGCAAAAGCCAAAGCGGTGTTAAATGCGAGAATATTCGACACGACTATACTCACATGGGACATCAGCCAAGCATGTGATATCGATCATCACATAGACGAAGAGCAGGCCGGCTATGTCCTATATGTTGCAGAAAGACTTGTTCCAGCAGTGAGAACCCAGAGTCCGGAACGATACAAAAAGGAAGTTACTGGTGGAGCCGGAACGACCACCGTTGATAAGTTGATTGGCGTAACCGGTCGAAACCCGAACTGGAAGATAAATCAGAAAAGAGATTAATTGCGTTTCTAAGTTCTTTAACTTCTTGGGACATCAGACCAAGGAACTTCTTTATCGACTCTTGGTTCTCCTGGAAGCCCAAGTACCTGCTCTCCAAGAATGTTCCTCATAATTTCTGAGGTTCCTCCCTCAATGGAGTTTGCTCGAACACGGAGAAATGCGTATCGAGGTCCATGTATCGAACCATCTGTTGACAAAAGCTCAGGTCGTCTAAACGTATAGTCATACCCAATTTGTCCTGAAGGGCCAAGCATATTAAGGCACAGCTCATAAATTGCCTTATTGAGCTCCGCTGAAGCCAATTTACCGATGGATCCCTCTGGCCCTGGATTGCCTGCCTTCGCTGCAGCTGAGGCTCGCTGATTCGTTAACCTAAGCGTTTCGGATTTAACCCATAGGCTCATAAGATCATCTAACGTTTTCTTATTTCGACTCTCGATAGGTAAATCCTTCCATATGGATACAGCGTCTGCGATGGGTCCAGAGCCTGGCTGGGATGTTGATCCCCCGCTACTCCCTCCGATAGCAGACCGCTCATTCATAAGTGTTGTTAGTGACACTCTCCACCCTTCACCGACATCTCCAATTCTGCAGGAGTCAGGTACGCGAACTTCCGTCACATAGACCTCATTAAATTCTGCTTCTCCGATAATTTGGCGTAAAGGCCGTACCTCTACTCCGGGTGCATGCATATCCAAAGCGAAGTACGTCATCCCCTTATGTTTAGGAAGCTCAGGGTTGCTCCTTGTAACTAACATCCCCCAGTCGCCTAAATGTGCAAGGGTATTCCATACTTTTTGTCCAGTAACGATCCACTCGTCACCATCTCGCTCAGCCTTACAAGCTAGTCCGGCAAAATCGGACCCCGCTCCTGGCTCTGAGAAAAGTTGACACCATCTCTCCTCACCGGTATACATAGGCCGCAAAAATCGCTTTTTTTGTTCACTAGTTCCGTGAGTTGAGATTGTAGGTCCAGCTAATGACATGAAAAAGGTCGTTGGGTCAGTGGGCTGGGCGCCTGCTTCTCGCATTTTGCGCTCCACTATCCTCTGCATATTTGGCGGGATAGCCAATCCCCCTTCGCCCTCAGGGAAATGCACCCAAGCTAAACCTGCATCAAATCTTGCACCGCGAAAATCAACATTATCCATAGACTTTGGGTTATTCTCTTCTAAAAAGTCCTCAATAAGCTTCAATAAACTCTTTTCTTTCTCAGCTTTATCTAAGGATGAAATAGAAGAAGTATTCATAGTGTAAGTCTTACCTAAATTTAATCAAAAACCTTAATTTCTATAGATCTTTAATTCCCATATGAAAATTAAAGGTGGACCTTTTCAGGCAATTTTAGATTGGGGTTAGCTCCTGTGTTTAAGAGCGTCGGGCCATCATGAAGAAATCTTCGCCACCCAGTAGCCGCAACCATTGCAGCATTATCAGTGCAGTAGGCGCGACTTGGAACAAATGGGTGAAGCTCATCCTCCAAGCAGATATCAAATATTGCCTCGCGTAGTCTTGAGTTAGCGGCAACTCCACCCCCAATACAAAGACCTTTTGCTTTTGTTTCGATTGCAGCTTTACGTGCTTTCACGGTAAGGACTTCAACAACTGCTTCTTGAAAAGAAGTAGCAATATCCTCAATAGGCGCGTCAGGATTATTGCGCACATAGTTAATAACTGCTGTCTTTAATCCACTAAAGCTAAAGTCATATCCATCACGAAGCATCGGCCTTGGGAATGTAATATTATTTTCCCCAGTCTCTGCAAGCTGATCAATCACCGGCCCACCCGGATAACCCAGACCTAGATAGCGCGCTACTTTATCGTATGCCTCTCCCACGGCATCATCGAGTGTTTGGCCAAGAATTGTATATTCCAAATGCTTTTCCATAGAAACTAGGATTGTGTGCCCCCCAGAAACTAATAAAACAACTAAGGGAAGTTCAAGGTCTGGCTCCTCTAGGAAACAAGAATAGAGATGAGCTTCAAGATGATTAACTCCAACGTATGGTTTCCCCCAGACGAGTGACAATGCTTTAGCTGCGCTAACTCCAATTAGTAAAGAGCCGACTAACCCTGGACCATTCGTCGCTGCTATTAGATCAATATCTTTGGGTTCGACGCCAGCTTCTACAAGAGCCTGCGAGATGACAGGATTGATTAAGCCTACATGAGCTCTGCTGGCAACTTCAGGAACTACCCCCCCGTAACGCGCATGAAGATCTACTTGACTACTTACGACCGAAGATAGAACAACGTTGTCGCTGGTTACCACTGAAGCCGCAGTTTCATCACAAGAGGTTTCAATCCCAAGAGTAAGTCCAGAAGTCATGATGAAAGAACTTCCTTTGCTTTTTGGCTTTGCTTGATAGATTCTAAGAGTTTCATATATGGCTGCTCATGAATATCGTTCGCCCACATAATTAATGCATCTTCATTATCTGGCTGATAATAGGAAGGCCTGATCCCTGCTGGAACCATACCGAACTTTCGATATAAGGCTTGTGCTGGAAGGTTTCCAATACGTACCTCAAGTGTGAGATTAGTAGCTCCAAGTTTCACTGCATCCTCAAGTAATTTGACCATAATAAGAGTAGCTACCCCTTTACTTAAGTTAGATGCTCTCACTGCAATTGTTGTTATATGAAAATCATCCCCAGCCAGAAGGCCACCACCAAAACCGATAACTTTCTGACCTTCTATAGCCACATAGTATGCCCGTTCCGTTCGTGAAATTTCTTTCATCCAAAGCTTTTTGCTCCATGGGGTCGGAAAAGCTTCTCTATCGACTGTCATAATTTCTTGAAGATGCTCTTCAGTTGCTGGGTGTAACTTCATGATAATTTTCGCTTCTGGTTTTCAATCTCAACGGCATCCGGCTTCCTCAAGTACACCGGTTCTAACTCGGTTGGCGTAACAAATTCTTCTCGGAGGGCCTTTGCGTGGGCTAGTTGAACAATCGAATCAGCCGACGGGTATGCAATGTTAGGTTCGGCAGCATCCACCCCTCGAAGGCCAGCGAAAGTTTCTGTATAGCGCAATGCCCCATCACCTACCAACAGCGCTTCATTCCCATGAGCTATAAGATCTGCAGCTAAATCGTCTGGAGTGCTTACTGCTGGTTCGCTTACTCTTTGAACTCCTCCTGGTACTTGTAGGTAATTCGCATGGAAAACTTCGCCTCTTCGAGCATCAATAGTAGCCACTATAAGTTTTGAGCAGTACCTGACTGGGTATGCAAGTAAATCAAGGCTTGTCACTCCTATCATCGGAACTCCAAGACCGAAAGCGATAGAAACTGCAGTAGCAATTCCCACGCGTAGTCCGGTATATAGACCTGGACCAACATCGACAGCAACTACGCTGATCTCATCCATTCTTATTCTCGCCTGTTCAAGAACAAATTCAATCTGAGGGGTCAGATTCTCTGCGTGTCTTTTCCCTCGCGATGAATGAACTGAGGCAAGAACACCTTCATGCCCTCCAATAGCGCACCCCACCTGCGACGTAGCGCTTTCGATTCCTAAAATAATCACTGCTTAATACTCCATTCAGAAAGAGCCCCTTGGAGTTGTTCTATCCGCTTGTGCCAACTCGAACCGATATGGGAGATTTTTACTATGCGGTCATCATCCTCTTGGCCATACTCAAATCGAATCTCAAGATAGTTTTGCGGTATCGAAGGGACTATTTGATCTCCCCATTCGATAAGGGTTACTGCTTCACCTTCGAGTAGCTCAGGTAAAGCCAAATCACGGACCTCTTCCAAATCTTCGATCCTATAGACATCTAAGTGATTTAGTGTGAGTCGACCAGAATAGCTTTTAGCGAGAGTGAAAGTCGGACTGGTAATGGGTTCTCCCACTCCCAATGCCTTTCCAAAACCTTGAGTAAATGCCGTTTTCCCTGCCCCTAAGTCGCCAACAAGTAATAAAACATCTTTCGCAATTACAAGCTCAGCTATAGATGCAGCTAGCGCTTGGGTCTCTTCGACGTTTTTCGTTTTTGTATTAAACACTCTCTCAGGTTAGTGCTTGTGAGTCTAAGATCATCCCCAAACAACGGTCGGGATTGCATTTAAAGCTATGCCACTTTTCCGACACTTCGTATAGCTTTTTCAACTGCCACAGTTGTAAGAAGTCGAACTTCTCCTAAGGAAGCTTCTACAGTTCCTGTAGCCGCCACAACAATGGCATCGCCATCCCCCTGAGTGTGTGCGGGAAAGATAGCTTTAGCAAAGCCATCATGCGCACTCTGGCTAGCTAGAAAACATTCGCCTTTTGTCAATCTTGCATTAGTGACAACAACTCCTATTGTTGTGTTCTCAAATGGGACAATTTCAGGAAACTCAAACGTCCCACCGAGTATCGACTGGCGAACTACGCCATCATCTATATCACCACTAGCATTTACCGCCAACATTGCAGCAACTATCAGGTCCCCTGACCTGCACGTAGCTGAGCCAAGACCTCCGGACTTCGAATGCTCCTTACCTCTCCACTTAGAAATCGTCGCACCTGTACCTGCCCCGATTAACCCAACGTCAGTTTTGGTTGAGGAAGCTCTTTCCGCAGCTTCTCTTCCTTCCTTTGCGCCAGGCCGCCTAGTAGAGTCACCTTCATTCAGATCAAAAAGTGACATCCCTACAACGATGGGAACTTTACCTGAAGATGTGGCAAAGCCTTGTCCACGCTCTTCAAGAAAACTCATCACACCTTCGCAAGCTGCTAAACCATAAGCTGACCCACCTGAGAGCACCACAGAATCAATACGCTCTACTAACCGACTGGGGTGCAGCAATGCGAAATCTCTTGTTGCTGGTGCCCCGCCACGAATCTCGCCCGATGCAGTAGTTCCCTCTGGAAACAATATTACCGTACATCCTGTTTTCGCTTCTGTATCACTCCAATTGCCGACTTCGATTCCATCAATATCTGTAAGCATCCCTAACCATCCCTAAATTACGAATACCTTCGCGGAATTCGACTCTCTATTCCACAAATGATTTCGTATGTGATCGTCTCAAATATCTCAGCCCATTCTGCTGCCGAAATCTGATCGTCACCTTGAGGACCTAAAATCACTACTTCATCACCAGAAGCGACTTCATTCTCTCCACAATCAACCAAAAACTGATCCATCGTAACGTTTCCTACAATAGGGTGTCGCTTTCCACCAATAAGAACTTCTCCCCCTCGGTGACCAGCATCACGACGTAATCCGTCTGCATATCCCATCGGGACAGTTGCGATTCTAGTGCTTTGCTGAGCAGCCCAACTTAGTCCGTAAGAAACGCCTTCTCCAGCTTCAATTGTCTTAACATACGACACTTCAGAACGAACTTTCATTGCCGGACGAAGATTTAGTGTTGCATCTATACCTTCTAAAGGAGATAGGCCATATATTGCCAACCCGCACCGAACTAGGTCAAATCTTCCGTCTTGATTATTGATTGCTAGAGCAGAATTAGCGGCATGCAGCATGTTCGAACTTATACCTTGAGTACGCATTTCTTTCACTACGTCGTCAAAGCGAGCGAGCTGCGTAGCTGTGAATGGGTTAGAAGGACTATCCGCAACAGCACAGTGAGTCCATAAACCATCGAGGATCAAGGATGACTTTTCAGATATTGCTTGAGCTAAAGTAATTGCTAAATCAGGTTCTACTCCGACTCGACGCATACCTGTATCTATTTTCAAATGAACGTAGATTTCTTTATCTACTTGAGTCGCTGCTGCAGCTGCAGCAGCTATACCCTCTCCGCTATATACAGCTGGCCTTAGTCCATATTCGGCAACCTGGACCATCTCTCTGGGACGGGGGTCAGACAGAAGCAAAATTGGAGCCTCGATACCCGCTTCACGAAGCACAATTCCTTCTTCAACCAAGGCAACTGCGAGCCACTTCGCTCCTGCAGACACAGCTGCTCGAGCTACTGGGATTGCCCCATGCCCATACCCATCGGCTTTGACAACTGCACAAAGACTTGCAGGCGAAACTACTTGAGTTATCTCTCGGACATTGTGTTTAATTGCTTCAAGATCTATATCAGCCCACGTCGGTCTCATGTAATACCTCCGGAATTAGGTTGATGAGATCAGATGCTACCATGCCATATTTAAATAAAAATTGTCCAGCTTCTGCATGAACCCAGGCACCCATAGCTGCTGCTTCCATGCTAGGAACTCCCTGAGCAAGAAAAGCGCCGATAATTCCTGCAAGTACATCGCCAGTTCCAGCAGTAGCTAATCTATGATCACCGTTTGCTACAACCAAACAACGTCCTTCAGGGTTAGCTACAACCGTAATCGGGCCTTTAAGTAAAACAATAGAATTAGTTAACTTTGCGGCACTACGAACGTCTTCAATCCGCCGAGGGCTTGGCCTAGAGCCAACTAAATCCTCGAACTCTCGTTCATGGGGAGTAAAGATCGTGTCAGATTTCCTTGCCTGTAAAATTTCAAGATTCTCACCTAAAGCTTTGATGGCACCCCCATCTACTACAAGGGGGATCTCGGAATCAGAAACTGCTTTTTGGATGGATTTAATGTTTGAGCTTGACACTGCAAGACCTGGACCGATGATTCCAGAAGAAAATCTATCCGCATTGTTCCGGAAGTCGTCTTCCCACCCTTCTTCAGCAATAAAGTGTGAAACAGCTTCTATTGGCCCTATGGGCATAGTACCAGGAGTGCTTATTCGGACGTAACCTGACCCTGCCCGTTGAGCGGCTTCTGCTGCTAAGGATAGGGCCCCGTCCATTCCTGCAGAGCCACCAATTATCCAACACGCTGACTTCCATTTATGTTCCGTTGTCAATTTTTTCGGTAGCCATGTCGTAATATCTGAACGCTGGATTAGGAATGTTTCAATATGGGAAGTATCAAGGCCAATATCGATAATTTCAATATCGCCAACATAATTACTTCCAGGAGGAATTAGATGGCCGGGCTTTAAAGCCTGAAAGGTAATTGTCCAATTAGAGTGCATAGGAAGTCCCATTACCTCACCTGTTAAACCATCGATACCACTTGGAATATCAACGGCAATCACAGGCGCGTCTGTAATTGGCGCAAAATATTCTCCCCGAATTCCAGTCCCGTATGCGGCATCAATAACAAGGTCGCACTTGGGAAGTTGTTTTGGGGTCTCAGAAACAGAATACTCGATAGTCTTTATTCCCCATTTCCGAAGATAGGACGCTGCAACCCTTCCATCTTTCCCGTTATTGCCTTTCCCATAGATCACTACGACACGTTTTCCGTAGGTTCCGCTAAGAAATTTCCGTGCTGACCACGCAACTGCGCTTCCTGCCCGCTGTATAAGAACGTCAAGAGGTTGGTCGGAAGATGCATCGATAGACTTCATTTCGCTCGGAGTTACGATTGGAATCATCAGCATAAAGTCCTATAGATGCTCAAGTTCGCCATAATTCTGCTAGCTCTACAATCGGAGACATCAGTAGATCAGATAGAGGGATTGTGGATAGAAGGTCACTGCGAAACGTTGGTTCTGTCTCAGTAACGTAATCATAAAGTTTTGCATAGCGATTCTGATAGCCCTCAAGTATTTGTTTAGCTATGTATTCATCAACATATTTTTCTAGACGGATGTGAAGTAATGCCAGTCCGACTGTCTGCTGATCTTTCACTTCGGGTACTAAGATTATGGTCCGGTCATCATTTCGCCCTCTAGTGATCATCACGTTCTGATCAGATGCAACAAGGTGCTTACTTCCTCGGAGTTTAGGGTCTCTTTCCACTCTTGATACTAGATCAACTGCTATTCCACCTCGATCAACGATGTGTAATTGCGCAACATCAGGAGCCCCATCTATCGAATACCGGATATATCCCGTCACATCTTCTACCCCACTATTAAGTGCTTCTAAACAGCGAAGATTTCGATAACTCACTCTATCTCTTGGAGTACCAGACTCAAGTAGCTCTCGAACAAGCGGCAATTGAATGATTTCCTCGTCTGACCTAGATATTCCAACGGTCACTGTCTTTGCTTGATGCTTAATCGTATCTATAGTTCGAGTTAGCTCTTCTATCCCTACGGTCAGGGACGCAACTAAGTCTTCGAGGATAGTTGCAGGTGTCCCAACTTTCCCGAAGTCTAATTGATATGAATCAAGTGGAATACTTCCTAACGCGTATTTAAGCATTATCAGAATTTTTGTTGCTGTGCTGGCCTCTAGGTTTCCGTTGTAGTCACCAGAACGCAGACCATCGAAAAACGATTGGGAAGCTTTTTGAATTTTTGGTCTCAGGTTCCGCAACATGACTTCTCCTGTCATATTCGGGTCTTGTGAAACTGCCACTTCGATCGCAGAGCGAACTTCTCTAAATGGGTTTGCCTGAGCATCAATTGATAGCGCCGCTTCATAACCAAAGATGTGGCCGGCCATCGTCGATAGGATAAATGCTAGTTCTTTAGTTGTAGGTGGAACTTCAATCACTTTAAAAGCAGAAGTGAAGAATTCTGGAGTATCTGTTATCACTACTGGAGTAGCCTTGTGAGCCCGATATATAGCTACTTCCTTTGCGGCATCCGCAGCGACCGAACCTTCTAGCCCAGCAGCACAAACGAGAATCATAGGTTCAGCAGAAAGGTCAATGTGTTTCTTATCTTCAGTGAAATCAGCTGCTATTGATTTATAGCAGAGTTCTGAGAGTTTAATTCTGATCTCTTTTGCGGCGACAATATTTAAACCATTTCCGACTATGGCCCAATATCTTTTCGCAGGTGCCAATTCAGTTGCGATCTCAGATATCTTTTCCTGCGCTGAAAGCACTTCTCTCATAAGGTCAGGAAGCTCTTTGAGCTCAAGAAGTAAAGAATTCCTTCTTTCGTTGGTACTTTCTTTATCTGAAGAACTACGTACCGATTCTGAAATCGCTATCCCTAAGAGAAAACCAGCAGCTATTTGTGAATAGAATGCTTTGGTCGAAGCAACACTCATCTCTATATCTCTCCCATCGGAGGTGTAGAGGACGCCATCAGATTTTTTTGTTAGTTCTGAATCTCGACGGTTAACTATCGATACGACTGCCCCACCTCGGGCTCTGATAAGATCCACTGTCCGGTTAGTGTCTGTGGTCGTTCCAGATTGGCTAATTGCAACGACAAAAGTATCCGTCATGTCTGGACGTAATCGGAATCCAGATAATTCAGTCGATGGAAGAGATTCAACTCGAATATCTATTTCCTCGTTTAGGAATGCAGCCAAGCTGTTACCAGCGACTGCTGCAGTTCCCTGCCCGATAACAAAAATCTCTCTGAACTCTCCATTTTGAAACTTCTTTTTGAGGTTACTGGGGAAAGTGCTCTCTTCTAATCTGACGTTAAGATTCCCATCGAGGTCAGTTATTTTTCCTCGAAGAGTTTTTTGAAATGAGTCAGGGGATTCAGTTATTTCCTTTAATAAGAAATGGGGGTAACCTCTCCGGTCAATATCTCTGGAAGTTATGCCTGCAGTCTCAATTTCTTGTTCCTCTACAGGGAGCGATTTTCCGTCATATGATGTTCTACTAATTCCCTCGATTGTTCCAGCATTGCTCTTTGACAAAGTGATAATTTCACCAGGTTCAGAACTTGTACTTGCGTTATCTACTGATTCCCCATCTAATCGTAAGTACTTCTGTGTTCTTTCAATGAATCCATAGGGCTCACTAGCAACAATGTAAGCATCCTCAGCTAAACCGACGTACAACCCTTGCCCACTTCCCCGAAGAGCTAGATGGAGATTCTCTGGATCTAAAGCTGCATTGGCGACAACCGCAACTGACCCTTGAAGAGATCGAGCTGTCTTCCTGAATGCTTCAGTAACTGTTAAGGTGTCCGTTCCTTCCTTACTGAGATGCTGAGCCATTAAGGTTGGCATTACTTTAGAGTCTGAAGTAACAGCAGGTGAAATCAATAGGTCTTCTATTTCCTTTAGATCAGCGAAGTTGTCAACATCGCCATTTATAGCTGCAACAACGTAGGGCATTTCTTCCTGACGCTCTTGTTCTGAATTCAGAGGATGAGCATTCGGCTCAGAAATAATTCCAATGCTTGCCCATCTAGTATGTCCGACAACAACAGCCGAGGCCTGGCTACTTGCAAGTGCACGATGGAGTAGTTTGTCCGATAGGATGGCGCTTCGTAAAACCAGAGTGTTGTCGCCAAGTTGACCTATCTCAGAAGCAGTTTTATAGACAAAACTTATTTGTCCATTAGTTACTCGGACCGAACCGGATTTGAAATCATTGTCAGAAGAGCGATCGTTAATTTCCGATAAGAGCGTTGGGTCGTCTAAGTCTAAGGCATGATCTTGAATCATCACGTGCAAGCCAGCTGAATCTCTTCCCCGAACTTCTAAGCTATCGAGGGCGGAAAGCGCCTCATGAATTGATGTAAAGGTTTCAACTAATCCTATGTCTCTTTTGTCTTGGCATAGTTCACGGACAGAATTAATGAGCCTGACACGGTCATTACTAAGTGACCAAAGAAGATCTTTTACCTGAATAATACAGGCGTTGATCTTCTCGACATCTTTAAGGTCAGAATTAGTCTTATCAAGAGTTCTTTCAAGTTTGTTAATAGAAGTTTCGATTATCTTGCACTTTTCGATAAGTAGTGTGAGCAGTTCGGAGTCATCCAATAATGAGATTGTTCCTGGCACTCCGGAGGTTTCATTCTCTAGCAATGCAAGAGATTCAATTAGTAGATGGATACCTTGAAGGTCTTCCGGTGTAGCGTCAGGAATGGAATCGATTAACTTTCTGACCCGCGTTGAAGTAGGGACTTCGCGCTGCGCTGGCCTTCGGATAATAGCAATAATTCCACACATACTTTTATTCTAGAGACTTAGTTAAGTCTCAACTCTCTAAAGAAGGTGATTTGGGGTGATTAAGATGCCGTCAAATAGGATTCTGCAGCTAAAACAAGCTTATTTGCGGTAGATTCGGCAATTTCATCTGTTAAAGATTCAACCATAATTCGTAAAACTGGTTCAGTTCCTGACCTTCTTACGAGGACTCTGCCACTATCTCCTAGCTCTATTTCAGCATTAGCTATGTCTTCGGCTAGCGAACTTTCAATATCTATAGTTGTTTTGGACAAGTTGACTTGCTTTAAGACCTGTGGGTATCTGATCATGGCAAAGTCAGCAAGTTCGTCCAAGCGTTTGTTAGATCGAGCAATGATATCGAGAAGTTGTATTCCTGTTAATAGTCCGTCACCAGTAGTGGAAAGATCGCTAAAGATTATATGACCTGACTGTTCCCCACCAAGTGACCAATCATTTGCCACCAATGCAGCTAGAACTTGTCGATCACCGACTGGTGTTTGATGCACATGTATCCCTTTTTCTTTCATTGCCAAATGAAATCCTAGATTAGTCATTACAGTCACGACTGCAGTGTTGTCCTTAAGGGCTTTGCGACTCTTCATATCTTCAGCGCATATTGCGATCATAAAGTCTCCATCGATAACTCGACCTTGCCGATCTATGGCCAATACTCTGTCAGCATCTCCATCAAATGCCAATCCTAGATCAGCGCTATTATCTCTTACTGCTGCCCGAAGAGATCCAAGGCTTGTTGAGCCACAGCCTTCGTTGATGTTAGTTCCATCTGGAGCATCATGAATACTGACCACTTTTGCCCCCAACTCTCTGAGAGTGTTCGCGGCGAAGGCTGACACTGCTCCATTGGCACAATCCACAACAAGTGAGATCCCACTTAGATTTCTATCTTTGATGCTCTCTCGAAGCGTAGAGACCCAATCATTAGCAAGATGGCTATAACTAGGCTCAACATAGCTAGCTCCTTGTGTCAGATTAGGGAAATCATTAGATTCCAGAATTGCTTCTATCTCACTTTGGGCGTCATCATTCAATTTCTTTCCTCCAGCAGAAAGTAATTTAATACCATTATCTTCTGAAGGATTGTGAGATGCCGAGACCATTGCCCCAGCAATTCCATGAGTTGCGGCAGCATGAGCAAGGGCTGGGGTAGGGACAGTTCCCATGTACCAAACTGAGAGCCCCTCAGACTCGAAACCTGTTCGTAATGCGCTCACAAAGTCTTTCCCGCTTTCACGGCCATCACTACCAATGACAACTGTGTCTGACTGGAGAACATCTGAAGCAGAAATAGCGAGATTGGTTACCCACTCCGGCCTAAGGTCGACGAAAGCTCGACCACGAACCCCGTCGGTACCAAACTTAAGAGACATTTTGATCAAAAGAGCTTAAAAGGGTTCCCATACAGACCTTACTTCCACAAGTTATCTGGCGACTCCACTAATCATAATTCCCTAAGAAGGGAAAGACATTTATCGCTTGGAGAACTGAGGAGCTTTACGCGCCTTCTTAAGTCCGTATTTCTTTGACTCTTTCTTTCGAGAGTCTCGAGTAAGGAATCCTGACTTCTTTAATCCTTCTCTGAAATCACCATCGATATCGACAAGAGCTCGAGCGATTCCCAATCTTAATGCTCCAGCTTGACCACTTGATCCTCCACCATGAATGGTTGCATCTATATCATATGCAGTTTCAGTTTTTGTGTTCCTGAGTGGTTCTGTAATTATCATTCGATGGGTATCAGATGGAAAGAAATCTTCAATTGATCTCCCATTAACAGTGATAGTTCCGGTACCGATTCGAACACGGACACGTGCTACTGCCCGTTTTCTTCGGCCAGTTGTATGTGCAATATGGACAGTCATAATTTCCTTAAGATTCTCTTGATTTAGCTTGGGCTAATTCCATAGGTTCAGGCTTTTGTGCACTATGTGGGTGTTCAGCTCCCGCATAGACCTGAAGCTTTTTTAGTTGCTGTCTGCCAAGTCGATTTTTGGGCAGCATGCCGCGAATTGTTTGACGAACAGCATCGGTAGGATTTTCCTGCAGAAAATTAGCATAGGAACGTGATTTAATTCCTCCCGGAAAACCTGAGTGACGGTAGATGATTTTTTTATTAGCCTTATCGCTACTTAAGACCACTTTGTCTGCATTGATGATTACAACATGGTCTCCCATATCAATATGTGGAGAATAGGTGGGCTTATGCTTTCCGCGGAGAAGTTTAGCGATTTCAGTAGCCATACGGCCAAGAATGAGGCCGTCAGCATCAATAAGGTGCCATGATCGCTCTATATCAGTTTTTTTAGGGCTATATGTAGTCATGTTATTTTCAGTCTGTTGCCAATGGTATCCAAGTACATTATGTAACTTGGCACCTTTCTACGATACGGTTGTTGGCCTCATGAGACAACCGTTAGAGGGCCTGTAGAGAAGATTTTTCTAAGATCCCTAATAGTTCACATTCCATAGGGTCAACCCATGAGGAGGGGCTACCTGTCCAGCGATGTTTCGGTCACGAGCACTCAGGATGTCCAATATGGAACATTCGTCGATTTTTCCTACTCCTATATCCACTAGAGTTCCAGTTATTGAACGGACCATTTGATGACAAAATGCATTTGCGGTTATCCAGAGTTCGATGAGGTTCTTCTCAGATACTTCCCACCGCAACGTTTTGATTTCTCTAATTAGCGAAGCAGATATTTTTTGCCCTTCAATTTCCAAGATATGTTTGCGACAAAATGAACTAAAGTCATGTTCTCCAAGCAGCTCCTGTCCTGCAGTATTCATCTTTTCTATAGAAATCGGCGCATATACATGCCATGTATACCGGGCAAGGAATGGGTCTGGGTGAACTTGATTAAGGATTTGATAACGATAGGTTCTGCTCTTCGCTGAAAATCTTGCATTAAAATCATCCGTGGTTTCTTCGATGGAAGTAATTACAACAGATGGATGGCAGAGAGCATTTAGTGCCTTTTGTATCTTGTTTATTTCAAATGGGACTGAGTCAAAGGAAACTATCTGAGCTTTAGCATGAACACCTGCATCGGTCCTTCCAGCACAGGTTAGCGTCGGAGTTTTCCCAAGTATCTTTTGTAATGCCTGATTTAGAAGTCCCTCAACAGTTTCTACGCCTCGGTTTTTTGCAAAACCATGGAAAGTTGTTCCGTCATAGGAGATGGTCAGTTTATATCTTGTTTCCCCTTTGGGGGGAGGAGCGACCGATGGGACATTAGGCCGGATCATTACCCGAGATACTTGGATATTTAGACAAGCTCAATTCGAGCCATAGGAGCATTATCGCCATACCGGGGACCCATTTTAAGAATTCTTGTATAGCCACCAGGGCGGTCAGCATACCGAGGGCCGACATCTTCCATTAGTTTGTCTGCTATCTCCTGATCCCTTAAGAAAGCTATAATTTGGCGGTGGTTGTGAAGTCCACCTTTCTTAGCTTTTGTAATTATTTTCTCAGCGACTGGACGCATCGCTTTAGCCTTGGCTTCGGTTGTCACAATTGCTTCAGCAGCTATAAGCGAGGCAACGAGGTTACCCATCATTGCTTTTTGGTGGGCAGAGCTCCCACCAAATCGGCGCCCTTTCCTTGGCTTTCCAACCATCTGTTTTCCTAATCTTTAAGAGCAAGTTGGTGTCCTCGCTCATCCAGTTTCTCAATGATTTCATCAAGAGACTTTTGTCCAAAGTTTGTGATTGATAGTAGGTCAGCTTCTGATTTCAGAATAAGCTCACCGATAGTGTGAATTTGAGCTCTCTTAAGACAATTGTTTGGTCGTTCAGAGAGTTCTAGATCTTCGATACCAAGTTCTAGGTCAGGAGACCCGGCTGTGCCAGTAACTACCTCGGTTAGTTCGAGACTCTGTGGTTCTTCACTCATTTCTTCAACTAGCTGAATGAGGTTCCGGAGTGTCCCTCCTGCTGACGCAAGGGCTTCCCTAGGAGACATTGAACCGTCTGTCTCTATTTCAAGAGTTAGTCGATCAAAATCGGTTGATTGCTCTACGCGAGTCGGCTCAACTTCAAAACTCACTCTCCGAACCGGTGAGAAAATGGAATCTACTGGAATTTGCCCTACGGTAGTTGATTCCTTATTCCCTTCAGCGGATAGATAGCCACGGCCTTTTTCTATAGTTACTTCCATACCGATTCGGCCATTTTGACTAAGCGTCGCAATTACTAAATCTCCTGAGAGAACTTCCACGTCTGCTGTCTGGCTAAATTGTCCGGCTGTAACTTCACCTGGGCCTTGTGCATCTAGACGAAGAACAGCAGGCTCATCGCTATCAAGGCGCACAACGACATCTTTGAGGTTAAGCAGGATATCCGTGACGTCTTCATAAACTCCTTCTATTACATCAAATTCATGTATTGCATCATCAAAATTGACTTGAGTGATGGCAGCACCTGGTATCGATGAAAGGAGTGTTCGGCGCAGGGAGTTACCGAGCGTATGTCCGAATCCTGGCTCTAGAGGAGATACAGAGAATTTTTGTTTATTCTCTTCCTCCTCGTTAACGGATTCTATTTTTGGTCTTTGAATCACAAGCATGATTTTCACCTCTGGGACGTTATATATTTTTTTAAGTTAATTAGGGTTACTTGCTGTAGAGCTCAACAATGAGCTGTTCGCGTATAGGGACATCTATCTGTTCTCGGACTGGAAGTTCTCGAACACGAGCACCAAAGCCATCTTCAATCATATCCATCCATGGCGGAGGATTTCGATCCAAAACGTCCTTATTCCATTGAACAAGGACCATTTCACGTGCTTTGTCTTTAAGAGTAACTTGATCATCTTTACGAAGCCGGTAGCTAGGAATATCAACCCTCTGGCCATTAACGCGAAGATGTCCGTGGTTCACAAATTGTCTAGCTTGTGGCCGAGTGGAGGCCCACCCAGCACGGTAAACAAAATTGTCAAGTCGGAGTTCAAGGTAGCGCAACATATTGTCACCAGTAACGCCTTCTCTTCGGCTTGCTTCCTTGAATATGTTACGAAATTGGCGCTCAGTTAACCCATAAGTGAATCGGGCTTTCTGTTTTTCTTGCAGTTGCAATAGATACTCTGATGAATTGCCTCTTCTTCGAGATCGTCCATGTTCACCCGGCGGGTAAGGGCGTTTCTCAAGAGCTGCTGTTTCGCCCTTCGTTCCCCAAACGTTCATACCTAGACGCCTAGAAACACGAGCTTTGGGACCTGTATACCGAGACATATCAGACCCTCCGACGCTTTACTAGACGGCAACCATTATGTGGGAGAGGAGTAACATCCTTTATTCCTGTTACTTCGATACCAGCTGTCTGAAGTGAGCGAATAGCAGTCTCTCTGCCTGACCCTGGCCCCTTTACCTGAACATCGACTTTCTTTACACCATGCTCCATTGCCTTTCGAGCACATTGCTCCGCGGCAAGTTGTGCAGCGAATGGAGTGCTTTTACGAGATCCTTTGAAACCGACATTTCCAGCAGATGACCACGCTAGGATATTTCCCTGCTGGTCACTAATAGAAACGATGGTGTTATTGAAAGAGCTCTTTATGTGAGCTACCCCGTGAACAACATTTTTGCGTTCGCGTTTTCTTGATCTACGAGCACCAGTGTTTGAGTCAGCCATAATTATTTAAGTACCTTTTTCTTACCAGCAACTGTCTTTTTAGGACCTTTTCGTGTCCGCGCATTTGTGTGAGTACGCTGCCCTCGTACTGGTAGCCCTCGTCGATGGCGAAGTCCTTGGTAGCAGCCGATTTCCATCTTCCGTTTTATGTCTTGTGAAACCTCTCGACGGAGGTCTCCCTCTACATGCATTTCGCCTTCTACGTAACTTCGTAACTTTGCGACTTCTTCATCTGTCAGATTTTTGACTCTGGTTTCCTCATTGATTCCAGTGGCTTCACAGACATGTGAGGCTAGGGTGCTGCCAATTCCGTAAATGTATGTCAGTGAAACTACAGCTCGTTTTTCACGTGGTATATCTACTCCAGCGATTCTTGCCATCTTTTATCCCTGCCTCTGCTTATGTCTAGGGTTCGAACAGATAACGCGAACGACACCTTGCCGGCGGATAACCCGACACTTGTCACACATTCGCTTAACGCTGGTTCGAACTTTCATACTTTGCCTCTGTATTTTGACACTTATTTATACCTGTAGGTGATGCGTCCACGTTCAAGATCGTAAGGTGTCAATTCCACCTGCACTTTATCTCCGGGAAGGATACGTATATAGTGCATTCGCATCTTTCCAGATATGTGAGCTAAGACTTTATGTCCATTCTCTAGTTCTACGCGGAACATTGCATTTGGAAGAGGTTCGACTACCGTCCCTTCCATTACAATCGCATCTTCCTTT
>PBPU01000116.1 GCA_002724825.1 Acidimicrobiaceae bacterium | reverse complement strand
TTTTAGCCATTTAGTTGCGCCCTTAATTAGAGGGTCGAAGTCTTTGACAGCTTTTGTTAATGCCGGTGGACCCAGCCTTGAGACTTCTCTGAGAAGACCTAGTAGTTCAGGCCTTTGGATAGCTAGACGAAAGACTCTTCGAACCATTTTCTCGATTCTGTCCCAACCATCCCCTGACTTTGTGACGGCATCAGACAAAGCCAGTGCGAGAACTTGTATTGCATCTGCAACCGTGGCATCTAGAAGAGCTTCTTTAGTTGGATAATGGTACAGGATCGACTGTTTTCGTATCCCCAGTTCTTGCGCCAGCGAATCGAGACTTGTTCCGTCATACCCGTTCTCTCCGAAGGCAACAGTGGCAGCAACTAGAATCCGATCAGAAGTCTTCACGAAAAGATTGTAGCATTGCCTACCAAGTGGTAGAAAGTAGATGTGATCAAAGAACAATTAACAGGTAAAAAAATAGCTATCACAGGATCAACGGGGTTTCTTGGCACCGCTCTTGTTGAACAACTGCTTCGCACCATACCGGATGTAAAACTTGTTCTCCTTGTTCGCAGTTCAAAAAGGACCGCATCTCAGCGCGTCAAGAGAGAAATATTAAACAATGATGCGTTCGGGCCCCTTAGAAAAGAGCTTGGAGATGAAGAGTTTGATCGACTAACAAGAGATCAGATCGATGCAGTGTCAGCAGACATCGCCCTAGATCATTTGGGGCTAGATGAACAGGGGAAAGAAACTCTAAAAGGCTGCGACATCGTTATCCATAGTGCTGCTGCGGTAAGTTTCGATGAACCTTTAGATCGAGCGGTAGAAGTCAACCTAATGGGGCCTGTTCGTCTAGTAGCCCTACTTAAAGAACTAAACATAAATCCGCATCTGGTCATGGTCAGCACATGCTATGTCGCTGGCAGTCGGAAAGGTGATGCACCTGAACAGGCATTAACAAGCAGTCCGTTCTATGTTCCAATAGATTGGAATGACGAGATACATGCTGCGCGCAGAACACGATCATACGTTGAAGACGCCAGCCGCAGACCCAATAATCTAGAGTCCTTTCGCAACTCTGCTCGAGCTGAATTAGGTGCAGCAGGAACACCCGCTCTTGCCAAGAAGACTGAACAGCTTCGCGAACGGTGGGTAAAAGATCAAATGGTTGAAGCTGGACGAAATAGGGCAAACTCTATAGGGTTCCCTGACGCTTACGCTTTTACAAAAGCTATGTCCGAGCAAGCTGTGGAAGAGACTAGGAGTCAAATTCCATTGACCATAGTTCGTCCATCAATTATTGAATCCTCGTGGAAGAGCCCTACCTCAGGTTGGATACGGGGCTTTCGCATGGCAGAGCCAATCATCTTAAACTTTGGAAAGGGAACACTAAAAGAATTCCCAGGAATTCCCGAAGGTATTATTGATATCATCCCTGTGGATCTTGTCTCTTCTGCGATTATCGCTTGCGCAGCTCAGGAGCCATCATCTGATACGACCATCTATCAGGTTGCTTCTGGAAGCTGTAACCCGATTCGAATATCAAAGCTCGCTGACTACGTTCACAAGTTTTTTGGAGAGAATCCGATATACGATGAAAAAAACCAACCTATCGCTCCTGCAAAATGGAGGTTTCCGGGTAGGGGTCGAGTCGAATCGCAGTTAAGACGAGCGCAAGGTCTTTTGGGACAAGCGGAACAAACTCTTAACAAACTTCCTATACGAGGAAGGCAAGCAATGATCGTTGCTGATATACAAAACCGTAAAGATGAGATAGATAAAGCCCTAGAGTATGTCACCCTCTATGGGAAATACGTAGAATGCGAGGCTTTGTATTCTGTTGACAACCTTCTAACACTTTGGGATTCACTTTCAGAAGAAGACAAAAATGTTTTTCTCTTCGATCCAAGGTCTATCGACTGGTACGAATACGTATACAACATCCACTTGCCTACCGTAATTACAAAAGGAAGAGTGAAGACTTCTCCATCCAAATCATCTGCGAAATCTCGCTCATCTCGTTTGAGAAGCCAAGTATTGGACTCCCAACGACAATTAGCAGTGTTTGATCTTGAAAATACTCTCATCGCATCAAACGTTGTTTCCTCTTGGAGCTATCTAGCAACAAAGAGACTTCCTAAGGCCGAGCGAGTAAAGCTAGTAACAAAAACTCTTGCGCAGGCCCCAAGCATGCTTGCTTTAGATAGAAAAGATCGAAGTGATTTCTTACGTAGTTTCTATCGTCGATACGCCGAGGCACCGGTAGCCCAAATCGACGACGATTCGTTCGAAATGTTTAGCGAATTAATTTTGACTAAATCGTTCCCCGCTGCCATACGAAGAGTTCGCGAGCATAGAG
Source organism: Acidimicrobiaceae bacterium (assembly GCA_002724825.1). Lineage (GTDB taxonomy): Bacteria > Actinomycetota > Acidimicrobiia > Acidimicrobiales > UBA8592 > UBA8592. Next base: position 2,729 of record PBPU01000116.1, on the reverse strand, counting down.
CTCTTGGTCACAGGACAGTATTGATAACCGGTGCTTTAGATTTCGTCGTAAAGCCGTTACAACCGCTTTTTGATGACATCATTTCTGCGACTCTTTCTAGCGATGGGAACACGTACACTGGACAAATGAAACAGGTTCCTCCTATCGGTGAAACTCGGGCAGCAGTTCTTCGTCGCTTTGCTGAAGAGAACAATTTCGACCTTTCTGAGTCTGTTGCCTATGCTGATTCGGCTAGTGATTTACCAATGCTTGAAGCAGTAGGATTCCCTGTCGCTGTGAACCCCGAACCCAAGTTGGCCTCTCTAGCTAACAAGCGTGGCTGGCTTATTGAGAACTTTGAGCCAGTAGCAGGTTCACCAACAAAATTACTTCCCATCGGGTCAAGAGCGAGGAGCTAGAATATGAGCGATGATCGGAGAAGAAACCCTCGCCCTGGCCTGGTCTTAGATGTCGACCGATCGACTCCGCCGGTACTTTTCCATCACGGAGAAGGTTTCCGTATGGAAAAACTTCCAGCTGGCCGATCTAGAATTCTTTACCCCCCTGAACCCCTCCATGGATTAAAAAATCCCGATAGGCACATTAAGGATGCACTTGAAAATCCTTTGGGAGAGTCCCCTCCTCTTTCAGCACTAATGAAACCAGGCATGAAATTAACAATCGCTTTCGATGACATTTCATTACCACTTCCGCCGATGCGCGCACCTGACATAAGGCAACGTATCATCGAAGCGGTCCTAGACACTGCAGCTCAAAACAACGTAGACGATGTTCACATCATCGCGGCCTTAGCGCTTCATAGGAGAATGACTGAAAGTGAATTGCGGCATGCAGTTGGAAACCGAGTTTATGATGCATTTGCCCCATCCGGCCATCTTTACAACCATGACGCGGAAGACCCAGAAGGTATGACTGTGATCGGAACCACTCCCCATGGCGAAGAGGTTCAGATAAACCGAAGAGCAGCAGAATCTGATCTGATCGTCTACGTCAACATCAATCTTGTTGCAATGGACGGAGGCTGGAAAAGCACTGCCACTGGATTATCTGGCTACACGGCCCTTCGACACCACCACAACCCCCAAACGATGGTCAAATCACGAAGCTTTATGGATCAGGAGAGCTCTGAACTCCATAGGTCCAACTGGCGACAGGGCAAAGTACTTCGAGACTCAAACATAAAGATCTTCCAAATCGAAACAACTGTAAATAACAACACATTTGGATTTGATGGCCCCCTTGCAATGATGCAGAAACGTGAATGGGAATGGAGTTTACGAGACCGAACAGCATTTATTGGATACCAAGCTGGATTACGCCGAATGACTACTTCTGCTAAACGAAAAATATTTAACTCCTGGCATTCACCTTACGAACTAACGTCAGTTCAAGCAGGTGAAGTTGAAGCAGTTCATAAAATAACAACAGAAAACGTATACAAACAGCAACTAGTCAATGTGCAAGGACAAACGGACATTCTCACAATGGGCCTGCCATATATCTGCCCGTACAATGTCAACTCAGTAATGAACCCCATCTTGGTAGCTTGTTTAGGCCTTGGATACTTTTTTAACATGTACCGCGGAAAGCCACTCGTTCGCGAAGGCGGAGTGGTTATAATGACGCATCCAACACCGTGGGAATTCCATCCCGTCCACCATCCAAGCTACATTGACTTCTTCGAAAGAGTCCTAAGCCAAACAAAAGATCCGGTGGTCATGAGCCAGCAGTTTGAGAAGGCATTCGCCGAAGATGAATGGTACCGACATCTGTATAGAACTTCCTACGCATATCACGGAGTGCACCCCTTCTACATGTGGTATTGGTGCGCTCATGCCCTCGACAACCTTGGAGAAGTAATCATCGTCGGAGGTAATCCAGACTCTGTCCGACGATTAGGATTCCGATCAGCAACAACACTTAATGATGCATTCGAAATAGCCACAGACGTGGTTGGACCGCAGCCGACTATCACTCATTTAAAATCTCCCCCAATACTCATGGCCGATGTCCAATAAGGAAGAGAAATGCCTCAGAAATTATCCAGTAGAGAGATACGAAGGAGAACGAAGCAAATACGGCATGCAATAGATGGAACTCGGCGGCGTTTAATTAATTTAAAGTTTATTCGCACGGCGCAATTCCCTTATCGCCAACCGTCCGTCCCTAAAGGGGTCGACCCCCTTCCAAAGCAATCAAAAACAGGCAGTTCATTCAAAACAGCTTGGGCTCGAAGAACTCCCGCTTTAACTCTGCGGATGATCTTTAGTGAATTTCCCATGAGACCAATCATCCAGTTCCTAGCAAAACCGTCGATGATCGGAATTGATGGACTGGCAGACATTCCCAGCTACCAGCCAGTGATATTTGTAGCTAATCACCATAGCCATATAGACACTCCCCTTCTCTTAACCAGCCTTCCTATTCGCTGGAGAAAGAAACTTGTAGTAGGAGCTGCTGCTGATTACTTCTTTGCTACAAGACTTACTGGGGCGCTTTCCGCTCTATTCATTGGAGCGATTCCCATTGAGCGAAAGAAAATTACGCGTAAATCATCCGATGATATCGCTGATTTAATTGATAAAGGATGGAGTTTCATGGTCTTTCCTGAAGGAGGCCGGTCACCAGATGGCTGGGGCCAACCATTTCGTGGTGGCGCAGCATACTTGTCCATCCGCTGTAACGCTCCGATTGTCCCAATCCACCTAACTGGAACTGACGCGATTCTT
>PBPU01000098.1 GCA_002724825.1 Acidimicrobiaceae bacterium | reverse complement strand
TTTATTCCATGTAACCGGCCTCATACCAGTAATGCTTGGCTCATTTGTGGGCCAATCAAAACTAGTAATGATGCACAAATGGGATCCAAATCGTGCACTCGAACTAATAGAACAAGAGCAGGTAACTCATTTCATAGGAGTCCCAACAATGAGCTGGGACTTGTTAGAAGCCGAAACGTTTAATTTGAAAGACACCTCAACATTGAGATCTGTTGGCGGTGGGGGGGCACCAATGCCACCTGAGTTAGTTAAACGAATAGATGAAAATTTTAAACGAGGTAAACCCGGCTTGGGATACGGGATGACAGAAACTAACGCCTATGGACCCCAGAATACTGGTAAGGAATTCCTTGATCACCCGACATCTACTGGAAGACCAGTCCCCATAATGCAATTGCGTGTAACAGACTCGAGTGGAAAAGTACTTACTGCAGGCGAAAAAGGTGAACTATGGTTTAACGGCCCCACAATAATTACCGAATATTGGAACCGCCCTGAAGCAACCAAAGAAGCGATAGTAGACGGCTGGCTGAGATCAGGCGATATCGGCCATATGGATGAACATGGAAGAGTCTTCGTTAGCGATCGCGTAAAGGATATGGTCCTAAGGGGCGGAGAGAATATTTACTGTGCTGAAGTCGAAGCATCAATATATGAACTTCCTGAGGTCTACGAATGCTCAGTCTATGGAGTTCCAGATAAAAGATTAGGAGAAAAAGTTGCCTGCCACATCATGATTCGGCCAGGCAGTTCCTTAACCGATGAGCAGGTTAGAGCTTCACTCACAGGAAAAATCGCTAATTTCAAAATTCCAGAGGTAATAACAATTGTGAGCGACCCGTTACCAAGAAATGCATCTGGAAAAATATTAAAACGACAATTACGTGAAACAGCAACTTGATCATTCAAACTGGTTTCTTTTATTGAGCTAGAATCTCTAGCAGTTGATCGAGTGACTGAATATGGTAATCAACATCTATCGCTACTTTGTCAAGATCGGAGGCTTCATTAATCCAACATGAGGAAAGGCCAGAATTTTTAGCACCTTCCATGTCAGAAGTAAGACTATCCCCAACCATCAAGACACGCTTGCTAGCGGCAACACCAAGAATCTTAAGAGCCTCGTTAAAAATAAGAGGATTAGGTTTCGGCACCCCAAACTCTCCTGATACAACTATCGCATCGAAGTATTGTGCATAACCATGAATCTCCAATCGAAGTCTCTGAGTGTCGCTAACGCCATTGGTAACAATTCCCAACAAGACATTCCCACTCAACATCTGGAGAAGGTCTCGTACTCCTGGATAGAAGGAACCGCAATGTCCTAAATTAAGTGTGTAGGCATCAGCAAGCTTCCGAGGGTCCTTAGTGCAATCCAGTTTTTTTAAAAGCTGTTCGAATCTATTAACCCGAAGAAAATCTAACCCTATTTCTTCTCGTTCAAGCATCTTCCAAAGCGACATGTTAATAGCCCTGTACTCAGCAATTGTACTTTGCGCAGGTGAAATACCGTTCTCCTCGAGGGACCTTACTAAAGCTTCACGCTCGGAAACTTCTGAATCAAAAAGGGTGTAGTCAAGGTCAAACAAGACCGCATCAAACAGCATCGCTAACGATAATAAGGACTCCTGGAGGCAAAGAGGGCGATGCCCTTTATCCAAAACATTGAGTTAGGATGGGCTACGTAATCGACTATCACAAAATACGCAGGAAAATACGCAAAATAGACATGCCAAAAATTGCCGTCACTATTACCATCATTGCAGCAGTCTCTGGTCTGCTCATGCCTATACCTGCCGGAGCAATAAATACTATCCAACCAGCCAGCGAATTTGATCACGCATACGACCAACAAACAACGATCGTTGAGTCCAATGGGAAATGGGCACGTCAATACGCCATAGAAATGCTTGAACAATACCCAAAGCTAGAAACTAACCCATATGCAGTATTAGTTTCATTTACACAACAAGCATCTCCAAACGAAATAAACGGTTTGCTAGAAGAAATCGGTGCCGGAGTCGTCGACTATTTCCCAGACTCGGACATGTACTTAGTTGAAACTGTAGAGGGAAACATCAACGCAAAAAATTATCTCTCTCAATCAGACTTGGTCAAATTCGTAGAATTTGACCAAGTGATTAGAGCCGACACTATATCTAATGATCCTCGTGTCGATGAGCTATGGGGTTTATCAGGAGATCATGGAATCAGGGCAGGAGACGCATGGGCTATATCAACTTCTGCAACTGAAGTTGTCGTTGCTGTAATTGACTCCGGTGTAGATATCGATCATCCTGATTTAGCAAGTGTCATTTGGCAAAACCAAAATGAAATTCCAGGAAATGGTATCGACGACGATGCAAATGGCTACATAGACGATGTCAATGGTTGGGATTTCGCCTTTAATGACAATTCACCTGAAGACGGAAACGGCCACGGAACGCACGTCGCGGGAACAATAGCTGCTATCCGAAATAACAGCATAGGTATCGCTGGAGTAGCTAACAATATAAAAATAATGCCCTTACGGTTTTTGGATGACTCAGGTAACGGGTATACCAATAATGCGATCGCTGCCTTAAATTATGCCGTAGCAAATGGAGCTCCAATCTCAAACAACTCCTGGGGAGGTGGCGGATATAGCACGAGCCTCTATAACGCAATCAATGCAGCAGATCAGGCAGGCCACACATTCGTTGCTGCTGCTGGAAACTCTGGGCAAAACATCGATTCGAATCCTTCTTACCCTGCTGCATATAGCGCCACAAACATTATCAGTGTCGCAGCAATAAACTCATCCGGCGACCTAGCTAGCTTTTCTAATTATGGTTACAACAATGTCGATATAGCTGCTCCAGGTGTTTCCATACTTTCAACAATTTCACATCAATACTGTGGTCAGGTAAGCGGAGCCGACTGCTACGCCTCATTAAATGGGACCTCAATGGCTAGCCCTCATGTAGCTGGAGTTACAGCATTAATCTTGGGGATACGGTCAGGGTCCACACCTCAAGAAATTAAGAATATTCTCATGGATTCAGTTCGAACAACAAGTGTTTTGAACGGCTCCATAGCTTTTGGAGGAGAATTAGACGCACATGCAGCAGTTGAACTCGCGACTTCAACAGGCTCTATAGTATTTCCGAGTCACACACCTGGAGAGACGGTGTACCAAAACGACTCCATAGAGATAACAGCTCTCGCTACTCAATCCGATGGAACAGATGTCTCGAGTCTAGTTACATGGAAAGACATAACAGGAGCCGTACTTGGGACAGGCGCTACCTTAATCCACCAAGAAAGTACAACCGGTTTACTCCGCCTAATAGCTGAAGCTAGTGATACTAATGGGGCCATTCTGAGAAGTTCCGCCACATTCAATGTTGAAGAACGAACATTTGAATTCGATTCCCCAAACCAAATAATCACGCCTAATCCAGGATCTACAGTTAGTACTACATGGATTTGGGATGGCCCTGTCAGTGAAACAGCCGATCTAATAGCTGAATCCGTATCATTCTCTCAAGTTGAAGGTATATTCGATATGCCAGATATCGGTGGGCAAGATGATCTCACCGAATTCATATTCACTATCCAAGAAACTGATGTAGTAGAGAACGTCGAATTAGGCCTTCGATTCAACCATACCTACGTAGCAGACCTTAATATTTCTCTGATCCATCCAGACGGAACCGAAGTACTGTTAGCAAGAAGAAACGGGGGATCTCAAAACAACTACGGTGAAGGAAACCAAGACTGCTCAGGAAACTTAGCTTATTTTACTGATAACGCTGCAGAAGGTATTTCTGACCGAACACCTCCGTACGTAGGCGAATCAAGACCTAGAGAATCCCTATCAGCGTTTAACGGAAAATCTACTTTCGGAGACTGGACACTCAAAATTGTCGACGACTGGGACTATGATCAAGGAACGTTCTTCTGCGGACGCTTGACGATCGAAACAGCTAACTCACAACAAATTTCCATAAACGAAAGTCAACAGTTATCAACAGAGGAATTTAATTGGCAAATACCGCAAGAAATAATGCCAAATATAGCGGGCGGGTATCGGCTCGGATTCGATAACACCACTCTCGGGAATTCATGGTCCCAAGGGATCGTCGTTCTTGAAGAAACTATCCAATATCCACCACCCACAAATATTCAGGCAGAGGCAGGCAATTCCGAGGTTACAATCACATGGGATAATCCTGCTATAGCCGACCTAAGCAATATCGAAAGCTTCACAGTCACCGGAAATCCTGAAGGAACCTGTACCACCACGGCTAACACTTGCATTATTGACGGATTAACAAATGGAACTACTTATACATTCACAGTTGTTGCCAATTACACCGGAGGGAATGTAAGCAGCCCAAGCGAATCCTCCTCGGCAGCTACCCCAGCAAGTCCTCCCAGCCCTCCACTTACGGTAGAAGCAACAGCAACTGCCGGGCAGGCAACTATCACATGGCAACAGCCAACCACTAACGGTGGCTCAAGCATTACTGGATACAAAGTAACTTCAGTTCCAGGTAATTTAACATGCACAACAAATACCCTTAGCTGCACAATAGAAGAGCTTATTAATGGCACCCAATACCAATTCACCGTTTCCGCCTTTAACGCAATAGGCGAAAGTGATCAGTCCTCACCATCAAACGATGTTACACCGCTTGCAACTCCTGCACCGCCAGACAACTTTTCAATTAGTTCAGTGGGATCAGGAGAAGTAAATGCTTCGTGGCTCACTCCAGATAATGGAGGATCAGAGATTATTGGATACGAAATCCAATATCGTACAGTTGAATCATCTCCAGGAGAATGGCTGCAAATTTCTAATAATTCAGGTGATGTTTATTCTGACATAGTAGGTGGCTCACCAGTATCGATAGATGATCACCCTTACCAAGTGGCACTTGAGATAGCTACCGATCCCGGTTGGGGCATGTCGTGCGGTGGAACGATCCTCTCTTCGGAATGGATAGTAACTGCAGCACACTGTCTAGAATACTTGCCAAATGGTGGCTCGGCATATGTAACTGCAACTTCAGTAAGCGTCGCTTCCGGCGTTACTAACCTTCCCGCATCTAATTACATCGCAGCAGACCAAGTCCACATACACCCAGAGTGGAACCGCAATACAATGGAAAACGATATTGGATTAGTGCACCTTGAAACTCCAATCCAAGGCGGTTCACTTCCAATCTTAGACCTTTCCTCGCAGCCAACTGACGGAGATGCTCTATACGTAACTGGATGGGGGAGAACTTCGTGGGGGGGTAGCCCCTCGGACGAGCTACTTGGAGCACGTATTTTGGTAGATGAATCCTGCGGTTCATACCCAGGTCCAAGTTTGGTGCCTATTGTTGACTCAATAATGCTATGCGCAGCTAGCCAAGGAGTGGACAGCTGTCAAGGTGACAGTGGGGGGCCTCTAGTCGGAAACTATTCTGGAGTTTTATACCTAGTAGGTATAGTCAGTTGGGGAGAAGGCTGTGCGCAAGAAGGCTACCCAGGTGTATACACCCGAGTTAGCTCCTACCGTAACTGGATTGAATCCTACACTGGGCCTACATGGGACGAAATTAATGCTGGAGTCGCGAACTCCACAAATATTTCTGGTCTTACAGATGGAACGTCGTACGTTTTCAGAAATAAAGCGCAAAACTCCACAGGATATAGTAACTGGGCGATTTCTACATTCACTACAGCTACCACTCCGAGCGTCCCCACAAACGTAACAGCTGTAGCTATGGATGGTTCAGCAACTGTTTCCTGGGCTCCACCTGTAAATGATGGTGGTCTTCCAATCACTAATTACATGGTTTCTAGTACCCCTTCTGGCGCATCATGCTCAACAAGCGGGCTTCAATGCATTATAAGCAATCTAGTAAACGGTGCTACCTATACGTTTGAAGTAACCGCAGAAAATGCGATTGGCGAGAGTCCAATGTCAGATAGCTCATCTCCAGTAACCCCTTCCCCTAACTCCGGTATACAGATTGATAAACGTTCAATTCCAACCGACAGCGGCCCGAATCAAAATGATAATTTCGGCTCATCTATGGCCACAGGAGACTTCAATGGTGATGGAGTAGACGACATAGCTGTTGGCGCAACAGGTGTTGAAGTGAATGGAGCTAATAGCGCCGGAGCTGTATATGTATTTAACGGAACACTTGATCTAACAACAATTTCAATCTTTACTCAAGGAACCGACGGGTTCAGCACAGATCCAGAAAATGGAGATATGTTCGGATTCTCACTCATCTCAGGAGACTTCGATAACGATGGATTCGATGATTTGATAATTGGATCCCCATATGAAGACCTAGGTGGGAATAATCAACTCGTCGATGCTGGATTAATCACGATACTTCGAGGAAGCAGCTCAGGCCTCTCAGAACCATCAACACTGCATCAATACAGTCCAGGCGTAGGAACCCACTCCGAGCTAGGAGACCTGTTTGGGTACTCTTTAGGTGTTGGTGACATAAATGGTGACTCATACGATGACCTAGTCGTAGGCGTGCCCGGCGAAGGAGTAGCCAAACAGGAACGCGCAGGCTTGGTTCACATAATCTTTGGATCTGATACAGGCTTAAACGGTGAAGAAAGCACCATGCTCCACCAGTACACCAGAAAAATTAGAAGTAAGCCCGAACTTGATGATGCGTTCGGTGAAGCAATTGCCGTAGGCAATATCAACGGGGACCAATACGACGATATCGTTATTGGTGTTCCAGGGGAAACTGTCGGTTGGGGGAGTCGAACCAAATACGAGGCGGGAGCTTTACATATTGTCTATGGTTCAGCTGATGGTATTTCCGGAGAAGGTAGCCACTGGTATTTCCAAAATTCACCGCAATGGCCAGGAAGAGCAGAGACAGGAGATAGGTTTGCGTCAGCACTAGCTCTAGGCGATATTGACGGTGACGGAATCGGAGACCTAGTGGTTGGAATCCCAGGAGAAGATTTAGGCAAACATGAAAATGCTGGACAAGTCCAAATACGCTATAACCCAGGTGACTGGTCACAGTCAGAATCATCCGTCCAAACTTTGTACCAAAATGCGCGAGGTATTAAAAATAGAGTCGAAAGCGGAGATCAATTTGGTTACCACCTTGAAGTAGTAGACCTAATAGAAGACGACTCCCTAGATCTTGTGATCGGTATACCTGGAGAGGCTATTTCCAAAAAAATGAATGCTGGGGCAGTTGCTATTCTCCCAGGACTAAATGGACAAATATCCACTGGCAATGATCAGATACTTTACCCGTACCAATCGTCTATAAGTGGAAATTCCCAGGCAGAAGCATTATTTGGACATTCCTTTACCTCTTTAAATGGGGACCTAGTAATTGGATCTCCAGGTAGAAATATCACTGGAAATACAGCCGCTGGAGCATTCTACTATCTGTCTTACGCTAATTAGAACAGAATAAGGAACACTTAGATATTTCTGAAGTACTTTCGGTTCTGCTATTTTAGTTAACCATGACATTACATTGGCGCAAGCGTCTTGAATATAGACTCTTGAAATGGCAGGCTCGATTTGAGAGCTCTGCCTTTGACAG
>PBPU01000115.1 GCA_002724825.1 Acidimicrobiaceae bacterium | reverse complement strand
GGAACAGGATGGGAACGAGCACTTCTCCTTGTTGACGACCCCGATTTCGGTGTAACCTATGAAGACTACCGAGATCTTCCTGGATGGTCAGAAGATTGCTTCGACTGTCCTGAGTGGGGTTGGGTCCAAAACGAAGATGGCGGCTGGGAATGGCATGCGCCTGACGGCACCATCTGGACATACGACCCCATGGGCAACTGGTCACCCCCATATGAAATGGAAATGACTAGCTTCCAAGAGAGTAACGATGACCCTGAAAACGGCGAGGGATATGAATACGTCCCTGTTCCTGAGATTACTGATCTCCCAGGATACGACGAAGATTGTGAAGAGTGTCCTGAGTGGGGTTGGGTCCAAAACGAAGATGGCAGCTGGGAATGGCACAGCCCAACCGGAGAAATCGTCACCCTAGTACTATCTGAAGAAGATGGCTGGGTCTGGTCTCCAGAGATTGATGTAGACGAAGACTACATGGGTCCAACCATTTTCATAGGTTGGAAGGACTACACGGACCTTCCTGGTTGGATTGAAGATTGTGAAGAGTGTCCTGAGTGGGGTTGGGAACAAAAAGAAGACGGAGTTTGGGTCTGGAACGATCCGCTTGGTAATGTCTGGTTCCCACAACAAGATGGCAGCTGGGAATCAAATGACCCAACTCTTCCGAATGTATTTACCTATGAAGGGCTGCCTGGTTGGATTGAAGAATGCCACTGTGAAGATCAAGGTTGGGGCTGGGTAGACGTCAATGACGACGGCATCGACGAATGGCGAGCACCTGATGGTTCTCTATGGGGCGAAATCGATGGGATATGGCAACCCCTAAATGAGGATGGTACTCCCACCGAGGCGTTAGATACCGAGCTATCTTGGTATGGTTCGTTGCCTGGCTTTGGTGACACTTGCTTTGAGAACCCAGGAATAACGGCGCAACCAACACCAACGCCAATGCCAACACCTACGCCGGTGCCCGATCCAACGCCAACTCCAACGCCACAGCCGGATCCAACACCGGTCCCAACACCAACTCCTACAACACCTGGAATCACATATGCAGCTCCGTATACGAATTGGTCGGATGCGAGTTGTTCAAGCTTCATCTCCCGGCTTGAACCACCGTATAATCCTGAGGATAGGGCTCCCGGTTATCGGGTTGAGCTGACCGTTACTGGCGATCCGGGAGCTGTAACAGTAGCTCGCGAAATAGCGAGTGGGGATATTGATGACTATTACTGGCAGGAAGTTTTCACCGCTGGTGAAATGTTCTCTGGTGCAAATCAATGGCCATATCTAGGGGATGGATACCCTACCTGGTCACTGACTGGATATGCCCTTCCTGCTGGACCGGGCGGACCTCTCGGACTATCCGAAACGATTAGTGGAACCATCAACCTCGCTGGGTGTGGTGGCGGCGGTGCCGTAGGAATAGCACCACAAAATTAGTTCATTGCGAACCGGTAGTAGAGATGGGTTGTGTGTATCTAGATAGGTACACACAACCCATCCAACTATGAAGTCCTAGCTCTGTATGCGTTAGGTTGGCTAGGTTGATCCGAGTAGAACGCCGGTTAGCATGTCTGTAAGCGTCTCCACATATTCATCATGAGTGTTCGGGAGTTTACGCCCAACTGAAACTTGTTGAGCTCGGCTAGCTGTCATTGCAGTCATAAGCATAATCATGCCGAGGACACGTTGGGCGTCAGTTTCGTTCTGAAGAATCTCGAGGATATATCGGAGATGTTCATGGACGTTGTCGTCTTCAAAGGAAGCAATAAATTCCCAATCGGTCATCCAGCCTCGCAATTGGTCCACGATCCGCAGGTAGTGGCATCCGTTCTCCGTGTGTAGGCAACTGGCGTAAACTTCAACTAGTAGATGCACGAGCTCACGTGCTGTCGGGTTGTCCCCTATCTCTGTGAGGCGTTCAGCGCGAGCAGCGTCCAACTCTTTACCCCTTCGGGTCAGTAACGCGATAATAAGTTCGTTGCGTGTACCGAAATGATAATTTAGGGCTGATTCATTTTTCTGCCCGGCGGCTTCAGTGATCTGCCGGTTTGTTACGGCGTAGACACCATCTTCGGCGAACATTTTCTCAGCATGATCAAGTAGCCGTGTTTTCGTGTCTGTACTGTTACGAGGCATGAGATGTGTGAATATCCTATTCGCCTATGCACTTAACGGTAGTATCGAAGATTCTGGGATTATGCTGACTTGACTTGCTTCGTCAGGCAGTTCGTTATTGAACATTTGATACTTGGGTTCTGCTGTTGCACGGTATTTCGTGGTTGAGTGCATAGGGTCTTTGTCGAATTCAGGTATGACTTGGTCGCCGAAGATTTCGATCATTTCTTGGATTTCTTCGTGCTGCATACCCTCGACTGGAAGCCCGAAGACAACTTGGTCGCAGCCAACTGATTGGTATGCCTGAAGTTGCTCAGAGACTTCTTCAGGGTTTCCACAAAGCATGTATCCGGCTTCTATGATCATGTCGAGCATTTCATCAGTCCATTCGATGAGAGTGCTTGCTGGAGGGTCTGGCCATGTAATTCCATCCGGTGATTTCGGCATCGTGTCGTGATAGAGATTCACCATAGTAACGAGGTATCCTCGACCGCGTGTCTTGGCGATCTGTCGGGCTCGTTCTCGATCCTCGAGGCAGATAACCCCGTTAGTCATCATGACATTATTGTTCTGAAATTGGCCGATGATTTCGACTGGGTTTTCAGCTGCTTCTTTATACGCTTCCAATCTTCCTCGAAGGTTGTGAATTGGTTCAAAGTTGAACGCTATAGCTCCTATTCCAAGAGATCCTGCTTTTTGAAATGTTTCAGGATTTCCACATGCTACCCAGATGGGTGGATGTCCTTTCCCATAGGGCTTCGGCAGAATATTATGTGGCCCTGGAACCGACCAGCCATTTCCTTCGAATGAGTAGTCTTTTTGTTCCCACATGCGGGGAATTTCACGGATTACTTCATCCCACATAGCTTTCGTTTGTGAAGGTAAGGTTCCGCTGAACGTTTTAAGTTCGTGGCTTCCTGCGCCTCGTCCTGTTCCAAATTCGAAACGATTATTTGTGACATGGTCGAGCATGGCTGCCCGTTCAGCTATTCGTACTGGATGTTCTTTGGTTGTTGGAAGGCTGGTAATTGCTGATCCAATATGGATTCTTTCAGTTTGGGCTGCCACCCATCCCATCAGTGGTGCTGGGGCTGACATGTGGCTGTATTCAACTAGAGCGTGGTGTTCTCCATACCAAATATATTTCCAGTTGTTCTTGTCTGCGATTACGGCGTATTCCGACTCGCGCATGAGCTCTGTATGTTCCGCTTCGGTATCATGTGCGGCTGGTCCGGGAATGTACCCATTGCTAAAGATTCCGAATTCCATTGTTCCTCCCAAGTTATCGGCAGCACCACTTGTATTTAATGTAGGACATTAGAACTGGAGAGTCAACTCTGTTGGCGAAAACATGATTTTTTAGCTATTTTCAACTGAGCCCCGAAAAGAGGAAGTAACTATGGAGATTGGTGTCGTTTATCCGCAAACAGAATTGAATGGGGACCCAGAAGCTGTTCGGGCCATTGGCTTAGCGACTGAGGAGTTGGGGTATGACTACTTGCTCGCGTATGACCATGTTGTCGGCGCTGACCATGCGGAACGTGATCCTGAACTTTGGGGCCCTTATACCGACAAAGATCCGTTCCATTGTCCATTTACGATGTTTAGCTATCTTGCAGCAATCACTGAACGTATCGAATTTGCTTCGGGAGTGATCATCCTCCCCCAGCGGCAGACAGCGCTTGTGGCAAAACAGGCCACTGACGTTGATCTTCTGTCAGGCGAACGTTTACGTCTGGGTGTTGGTACGGGGTGGAACTACGTTGAATATGATGCGTTAGGCGAAGACTTTAGCTCACGAGGAAAAAGATTAACTGAACAAATTAAACTCCTGCGCCGTTATTGGGAAGAGCCACTTTTTAGTTTTCAGGGCGAATTTGACCAGCTCGATAGAGGAAACATTAATCTTCGACCAAACCGACAGATTCCCATCTGGCTAGGCGGGTTCAGTGAAGTAGCTTTCCGCCGAGCAGGAGAAATTGGTGACGGATTTATGTTTGCAGGAGATTTCGAACGATGCAACGAAGGCCGCACACGTGTGGAACATTACCTGGAAGAGAATGGCCGATCTATAGATAATTTTGGATTAGAACTTATTGCGTTACGTGGACGAACGCCAGCGGAAGCCGCTGATGCCATGAAACGATGGGAAGATCACGGCGGTACTCACGCGTGTGTTGTAACAATGAATTGTGGATTAACGAATCTCCAAGAACACCTTGATTTCATTGCCGAAACCAGAGATCTCCTGTCATAGACCTGCCTAGAAAAAATTTGTAACGCACGGATGCGGGGAGTAGCTAAAAAAATGAGCTCCCCCGAGCTATATCACCTCATTAAACCGTTGGACCACTCCCGAAAGATAGTCGGTTGCTTCTTCGACCCCTTTGGGGATAGGAAGATATGCGCGGAAGTCGGTTACTCCACTGGTCACCAGTGATGGAACATTTTCCATTGTTGCATCAATGTTGATCGTATCTTGCTCGCGAACGATCGGAAGAGTACCCACAACTGCGATTGATGAAGGGTCACGGCCCAATGTTGAGACTGCTTCTCTCATCGATTCAATACCGTTGGAAATATTAATAGCGTCCTCGCCCCATGGAATCCACCCATTCCCAAATTTCGCCAAACGGGCCATTGAACGCTTATTCACGGTTCCGCTGATCCACAAGGGAACTCCAGATTTCTGTGTCGGTTTCGGCATAGCGTGTATAGAAGAGAAGGTCAGCTCAGCAGAGTCATAGGAAGATCTTCGTTCAGACCAGATCAGCTGACATACTTCAAGTGTGTGGTCCAGCAATCGACCACGGGAAGAAAAATCCAGACCACATGCCTCATACTCTTCTTTCTGCCAACCAACACCTACACCAAGATCAACTCTTCCTTCTGAGAGGACATCGAGAGTCGCTACAGATTTAGCTAGCACCGCAGGGCGACGTAAAGCAGCTAAAAGAATGCTTGTCCCTAAGCGGATATTGGAAGTACGGCCGGCGATAACAGAGAGTACAGTCAGAGGGTCTAGCCACAACCCATCAGGGCCAGTGGGTTGCTTCCCTCCGCTGAGCCCCCCAAGGCTGGGATCTGCATACGCGTCAAGGTTCTCTCCAAAGACGACATGGTCGGAAACGACGACTTTCCCGATCCCTGCCCGGTCAGCTGCAACAGCTTGATCAATTACCGGATTCCAAGACTCAGGTTCTTCGGAAGCGAATGTCCGAAGCTGCAAAGAGAGATAGGGCTTGTCTTTCATAATGGTGTCCTTAAACGTCGAGATTAACCTATGGGATAGTCCAAACGATCTCAAAGAAAAGATTAACTTCAAGGATAGAAGACAACCAGTTCGTCGTTGAATCGTTTCGCGGCTAAAAAT
>PBPU01000114.1 GCA_002724825.1 Acidimicrobiaceae bacterium | reverse complement strand
TTTGACTAGTTCTGCTTTCCAAAAAACTGTAAAAGAAACTTCAGAAGAAGCAGCCGAAAGATTAGTCAGCGAAGGGTTAATTAAGTTGTCTCTTAAAGAGGCACAAGAAGGAACATTCAAAGGAGCTGAAGCTGCCATCAAAGGCTACAACAGCCTCGTTGCAAAACAAATTGGAGGATCAGTAGCTACTTTTATTCCTGCGGCTACAAGATCTGGGTCAGCGACTTATGGGACACTCTTCCATCAGTTGCAGCAAAACACTGATTTAAGCCGCGCAGAGATCCACGACAGGGCACTTGGTGGCGCGATGATGGCTGGTGCCTTTACTGGATTTATCACTGCTGGGTTCGGTGCCTTGGGCAGAGGTGGTGTAGAAGACGCCTTGCTAAAGGGGATGTCCTTCAAAAAATTATCCGGCGTCTTAAAATCTGTCGCTAACACAAAAGGAATTGGTGACCAGACCGTTGCTAAAGCAATGGCTCTACAACTAAAAGCCCAACTGAAAAAATACAAGTATTCAGGGGCACGGTCTCTTCTTGGCAATGTTGTAGATGAAGCACAGGAAGAAGCCCTCGATGAGTTTGTTAATGGGTTTATTGTTGATGCCGTTCTTGAAGAAAACACTCCAATGTTGGAGAGGATGTCACAGTCCCTTTATGCTGGCGCACTAGGTGGCGTTATGGGCGCAGGTGTTCCTGCTGTTCAACGAATAAATGCTAAGTTCCGGCCCAATCGTTTTGGAGAAGCTGCGGCTGGTGCCAGACTACGCAGAGATTTTTACGAGGGCGTCGCCTCAAGGCTAGAGGGAACAGACAGCCCACTTACTGCTGAAGCCGTGAGGCAGACAGCTAAAACAGCAGCCCGTATCCGCGAAGCCCAACCCGCAGGGCGGGAAGCTAAACGCCGCACTGTCCCAACAGTAGGAGACCGCGAAACGACATTTGAACTGGAAACTGCCGTTACCCCTGAAGAAGTCGGAGTGCTATCGTATGGCGAGGTTACTCCTGCTGCTACAATTCAAGTTACTGAAGAGGAGATCAACCGCAGATTTCCCGACTCCCCGCCTGTTGAAGAACTTCAAAAGATAGCAGAAGAAGCGGGTCTTCCCACCGAAGTAGAAGAAGGAGTCGAAGACATAACTGCGCGGGCGCAGTTGATGCAACGCATTGTTCGGGCAGAGAAAGCGGAAAAAGTTGCCGAAGTAGCTACCCCGTCTTCTACAGCGCGACCTATCCCTACTGGACCTGCTCCTGATGCTCCCGCCGCTCCTGCTGGGCCTACTCCTGAACTTATAGTGGGCACTGAACCACCTGCTACATTTGGTTCTACAGAAGGAGACCCATTTGCCGACGATGAATCAGCATCTACTTTTCTTTTCCAACTTGAAGACGCCCTCAATACAGAAGAAGGCATGCTGCGCCTCCAACGCGGCATAAATGACTTTGTTGCTGTTGAAGAAACAATCGACGTTTCTGGCGAAGGGAAGATCTCTTTGCCGATGACTCCTTTCAGGGAGAAAGATTTTAGTGAGCTTACTTTCAAGCTAGGTAGTCCTCGCCGTAATGTCGTTGCACAACGTCTGGGGTTAGACCAGATGCAGGTTATTGTTACTGAAACAGGAAGACTCGCGCTTGTAGACCCTCTTCCAGACAGAAAAAAACCTGTCGTTGCTTACGCAGAAGTCCGTCCTTCCGTTTCTCTTGAAGGGATTGATGTGTCTGAAGCAGGTCACTTTGATCTGTCTGCGTTTAAAGCTGGCGAAGAAATAACCGAATCAGAAATGGCTGAAGTGTTGGAGTATGCAACACTAGCTGTTCGGTTTGGCGCTCCTGTAAGGGTTTCCTCTGCCGCTAGGTTTGGCTTACCTGCGTCTTCAGAGTATTCAGACAAATCGGATCTCATGGCCAAGGTTATTTATAACCGCTATCCGGTCATTGAGGTAGAAGAACCTGCTGGCGGCAAAGGATTTAAGAGCAGCCGCAGGAGAACTTTCTTCAATCCTAAGACAGGGAAAAAAGAGGAAGGCAAAAAAATAACAGGCGTTGTTGATAGACACGGAAGAGGGTTGTTTAACAACGACCCTATTGTTGTAGCTGAAATGTTGGCGCACAACATTCCTGTAGCAGCGCCACCCGAAGGAACCGAAAACATAAACCCTGCTTTTAAGATAAGAGATGGCTGGGTTGTAGATGTCCTCCGTCCGACATTAGACGGGCAACTTAAAGAGTCTATGGTCGCGCCTGTAGACAAGGTAGGCTCAGTTGAAGCCAACCATGATTTGGCTAATGCGTGGGCGAGTCTCCCCTTTATTGTTGATTACGATAAAATCCTGCCTGATGGGGCACACGGCCTAGCTTCCGATGGTAGCGATTTAGTGTCTGTTGGTATGTCGATGGCTGAACTCGATGTGCAGCTTGAACGATTCCTCGACGCATATACTGCTGATCCAGCGCAGTTTGATTCGTTCATGGATTTCTATGGCGATGAAGGCAACAAGCTGGATGATATCGCTTTTAGAGAAGCCGCTATAACAGGAGCTGTTACTGAGTTCCGCCGTAAAGCCGAACTTTTTGAACTTCGTTCTGCTTTGTTGGACCGCCGGAAAAAATTTACAGCCCGCATAGGCAATAAGGTTACGGTTGCTCCCAATAAGAAAAAAGCAGTAGTCAGGGAACTCTTGTCTCGTATGCAGGAGGATGTCCCGAAAAAAGAAGTAGTTGCTAGGCTACGCTCACTTACTTCTATTAAAAAGTCTGAGACCCCTACTAACACTGAAGTTATTGTTCAGTTTGTTGAAGAACACGTTTTAAACGCTGACGATTTTGCAGGTGGGTCTATGCCTACTTTTACTAAGATTGTCCGCAGAAATGTTGACCGCTACTTAGCGCAACAAGAAGCCAGAGGAACGCATGAAAAAAATGCTGCGTTTGTCAGCATGCACGATCAGGACGCAATGGATGCGTTGGGTCTCCAGAACGTAGAGAACCAAGCTATCTATGTAGACGGGCAAGACACATCTGACCCACTTCCGCCGCAAGTATTCGCGGGTGTTGTAAAACGAACTTTAGACGACGCTGTTGGCGCTATTCGCGAAGACTCAGAACTTAAAGATGCGCTGACTGACTTGGCGTTTCAATCGATCTACCCCGACCCCGACCCTGAGATGGCTACCCATGTCAGGTCTATGCTTGAAACTGAAAGCGGGGTTAAGCAGCTAATGAATAGCATTGGCGGGTGGATGGCAACTAACCCTACAAACCCAGATGCGGCTGAGTTTGTACGCCTTCTTGAATCAGGGCGGTTCCGGTCTGGTTTGGATTTAAGAACAAGCCTTAAGCTTAATGCTATTGCCAACAGACTTGAGGGCGATCCGTCCCAAGATGAAGAGACGATTGAGCTGACAAGAGAACTAATTACTGAATCTCTTGGGCAACCAGCTTCTCGCATACAAGCTGTAAACTTTATCAAAGCGATGGATCAATCTATCCGTCGCCGTCTGTCGCGTTCACACCTTACCGATGCTGAACGTGAACAAGCAGCTCTTAACAATGAAATTGAAATAGCGTTTCTTGGTTTGGAATCAGGCAACCCTGATTCGGTTGTTGAAGCCCTGCAAAAAATTGCTGAGTCCAGTGAGAACCCCAACCACAAGTTGGTGGCTGAGATGCTTCTGGAAGACGAAGAATTTATTCGCAACGTGGGCTTTAGCATGGGGGAAGCCAACTTGGAAGTTGCAGGTGAGTATGTTCGCGGAGCAGATGGATCACACCGTGTGTTTATTAACACAGCTAGCGGTAACGGTCGCGGCCTTGAAAATGTTCTTCTTGAAGAATATGTCCATGCGTTCCTTTCCGATACTCTCAACAAACCACAGAACCAGCTTACCTCAAAACAACGCCTCGCCCGCCAGCGGCTGCAAGGACTGCATGCGATGGCGATGGAGCAGTATGCTGCGAGTGATGAGACCAATGCTATTCTGGAAGACGGCCTTGTAAACTTGGACGAGTTTGTTGCGAGCTTTTTACTGTCTCCTGAGTTCCAGTATCACATTAAGAAGCTGGACACACCGCAAGGACAACGCGGATTCTTCCGCCGCATTATTGAGTCGATCACTGGCTTGTTCCGCAAAGTTACTCCGACTGAAGGAAAACAGTTTGCGGATGCTATGGAAGACATCCTTGATCTGGGGCGCACCACTCACCGGAATGTGACCAACAAAGTCCTGCCTGCTGTTGCGTATGACGCAGCTCAAGCGACTGCGGACGCTAATGCGCGACGTGCAAAAATGCGGGAGAGCTTTGCAGGACGCATTCGTGAGCGCCAAACAGAAGCGGCTGAAGCTGCTGAACCAACAACAATCCCTCAAGAGGCTGTTGATTTTATAACGGAAGAATTTGGAGGTATTGATCGCGATGGTCCCTTACAAGGAAAATCCCTGCCAGAGATTATCCGTATTGCTGAAACGGCTGATGCGGTAGGCCCAGAAGGAGTCCTAACTGAAGAACCAGTAGGGAGCGAAGCAATTTTCGAACGGTTCCCTGACCTTAATAACACACCAATTTCGGAGTTAAAAGCATTAGCAAAATCTGTAGGAGCGTCTACTAAAGTAAAAGTCGTTCGAATTCCTGATGAAGCCAAGGTAGAGGGCCAGTCAACAGCGGATGATTTTGTGCGTATCCGCCTTGCCGAAAGAATTATTCAGCAAGAACGTGCTGGGGTAAGCCCAGAAGGAGTCTTAACTGAAGAACAAGTAGCTGCTGTTAAAGTCAGGGATGCTTTATTCAATTATTTAGAAACAAACCAAGGTCTAGATGCAGAAAATGCAGCCACTGCCATTGGCTCGTTTGATGAACGCAGGCGGCTAGAAGCTTTACGGGAAGAGGAAACGGCGCAGCTAAAAGAAGAAATTGCAGAGACAGAAGGTGATCCCGTTGTAGCGGCTGAAGTGCAAGGGGTTATTGATTACATAAGTGAAAGGCTCCCCCTAAATAAGAGACTAGCGTTTGACGAGGACATGGATCAAACAGCTAGGGTTGATGGCGTTACGATTTTTATTAACCCCAACCAACTAGCTGCTCTTATACATGGTTTAGATCCTCTCGCTCAAAAAGCTATTGCTTACATTATCGCTCACGAAGAATTAGCGCACATCGCTTCTTTCAGGTCACTGACTGATGCTGACATCAACAGCATTATGGAAGTATTAAGTGATGAAGATTTTGATGCTATTGCAGAGGAATACGGCAGCGGTATTTTAAACTCTGAAAAACGAGCCGCACGGGTAGCGGAAATGAAAGCAAACCTTCGCTCAGAAGACCCTGCTGTGGCCTATGAAGAAAGAAAGCGTTTGGTTGAGGAAAAGCTCCGCATGCAGTTGCAGAAAGCAACGAAAGGTTTCACTACCGAAGAAGACACGCAGTTCTGGTCACAAAACCCAAAACTGTTGTCTATCCTTAAACGCTATATCAGCGCGGCCATTAACAGGTTCATTGCGAATAGACGCCTTAGCCGCGAGCCACACGGTCCTTTAGATTCAGCCATTCATACTCTTATGAATGAGATGATCGCGATTGAAGCTAATTTTGAGCGCGACAATAAGAACATGAATCTTAATTTCGAGGCCCCTGCGGAAGTCCTAGAGACATTTCGGCGGGCCATGAATGTAGACACGATTGAAGAAACCGCCGATCAAGCAGAGGAAGAAGCGATTGCTTTCCAATTGTTTACACAAGCATCTGCTGATGCTCCTTTGTTTAATGCAATCATGCGGGCGTCTGATTTCGAAATGGTTGAGGGCAAAAGAGTTGTCCAACAAGTCCCCCGCGACAGGGACGCAGACGGCCATGCCGCTGAACGAGCTGCTGCTTCTAGGGCTGCTGAACAAGCTGCTCAAAGGGCACGAACCACAGGCTTTAGAGGCAAGGTTAATTTTGGGCAGCGGGGCGATAGGAGAATAGCCAGAATTAACCCCAGTTCTGCTCGTGGGACTGGCCCTGAAAACTTTACCTTACAAGGATATGGGCTAGACCCCCGCTTCAGGTCTCTGCGTTCAGTAAAAGCTAGAGAGTTAGTTGGGTTCT
This sequence comes from Acidimicrobiaceae bacterium, assembly GCA_002724825.1. Taxonomy (GTDB): domain Bacteria; phylum Actinomycetota; class Acidimicrobiia; order Acidimicrobiales; family UBA8592; genus UBA8592. Next base: position 15,780 of record PBPU01000114.1, on the reverse strand, counting down.
TCGCTAAAGATTTGTTGGGGGAAAATGACCTCAATTTTTGGGGGCACACGATTAGCACCCATATGGACGAGGAGGGCAGAAAGTTACTTGAAAAATTAAAAAGTAATCATGCCAGAGGTCGTTCGGTAGAGATGCCCCCTCTTTCTATCCCTATATCTCCCACAGTTCCTGATGCCGACATGAACGACGCTCTCATGGACGGGAACATGACCACAGATCAGCTTATGAGGTCGTTCACGGTTTTAGATCCTTTTGAAGAGACTCTGGCTGGTCGAAAAATCAGAGAAGATCTTTCTGATATGGATAAGAAAACAGTCAACCAGACTTTAGCTTATCTAGCCTTTTTTGCAGATCTCGCAGAGGGTGCAGATATTGATCAGGATGTAGATGTTCCTGTTATGTTTGGGATTACTCCGTCTGTTGCAGCGGACACATCCAACCCGATCACCCCTAATGATGTTGATCTACACGGGCCAAACTTAGAATTTCATTATCTGGTTACGCCGGATGCGAGTAATGACCTTTTGCCTCTCGGAGGATTTTCTGGAGGACCAGAAATGACACTAGCAGAGTTTGGGCAAGGAGAACCTATTGCTTCTCGTGAAGAAGGAACAGTAAATATTGCAGCTTTCAAAGAAGCAATCTTGTCTCTTAATTCAGACACTAGAGATGTTAAGCTCGTAGATTGGCATCGAGCATTCGGACGGGAAACGGGAGCGATTGTAATAAAGGAAAAAATTAACGGTGTCGTAGGTGAAAGAGGAGATAAAATTACTCTCGGTATAGAAGATAGTGGAGAGATATATGTAGGAACGATGTTCCCTACAGGTAGCGAGCCATTACAAGGAGGCTTACCTACATCCCTAATGGTGTTATCCGCTTGTCTTGCCCATAACGACAAGATAGGGGCGACTAAGATGAAAACATCAGGGGCAGGGAATGGTACTTGGGAAGTATACCAAGAGGTAGCCGAAGCTTATTTAGAGGGAGGATTAGCGCAGGTAATCGACAATGCGGTTGAAGAACATTTTGCTGCCGCACAGTTGGCTGGCCGCGACATCAGTATGACTCCTGACAGACTGCGCGAAAGGTTCAAAGAACGGTTCATAGATGATCTTATTGGCCGAACCACTCGCGGTAACTCGGGGTACAAAACATGGCCCTCTTTTGGTTTTAGATTTGCGAGGCGATCAGCGGGCGCTTTACAAAACTTATTAGCCGAATACAAAACTGCCCGCGATGCGGGCAGACCCGCAAGTGAAACAAAGTTAGGAAGACGCACAGCGCACAAATTTTTAGAGTATGTTACTAATCCTGATGATGACACTAGCTACTCGACACGTTCGGTTGCACAAACTCTCCGCAACACCGCCTATGCTTTCAACATGGACCCTGATGTGTTTGGACCCCATGTGCGGCAAAAAGCCGATCCAGTAACGGCAGAGACACTGATTGAATGGGAACTTTCTGATGATTTATCTAATCGGTTGTTAAATAAAGCTGGGGAGGTATATGGAAAAGAACTCAAAGAACTAGACGAGTTTGCATCTTTGTTAGCAAAGGCAGGCGAGGAAACAGGCTTTAGTCACCCCGACTCCGACCCCGATCCGTCAGGCGTTGATTATGATCTGTTTGGCGGGATGCACCTTGATTTCGCGGGAGACAATGAAACTGAAGCTACGCGAAAACAAGCCGCTAAGAGAAAACGGGATATCCGAAATCTTTGGTCGAAATATGGTTATGATAGTGACTATGAGTTTGATCTAACTAATGCAAGCTCTGAAATTAGGGCACTAGTGCGCCAACCGGCTTTCCAAAAGATTCTCCAGAACCCCGACATCAAAGAAGCTAGACGGGGTATTAGAGACGAAAAAGGAAACCTTATTCTTACCGCTGCCGAAGGTTCTGGAGGGGAAGGTCCGATGGTGCCCGTTAGCGAAGGATATGACGCTGAAGTCCGCAGGGCTAAGAAAGAACTGGGAGCAGACACTCCTGCTTTTGCAGAAGAACGCCAACGCATAGCAGACAAGTATAACAGCCAACTGCACGAAAAAGGATACGAATATAACGTGTTCTCAAGCGCACAAGCTGGGGACTCTCCTCTTACAGGCCACAACTTTGAAAACGCTCCGCGTAGGTTGGAAATCCCTATGGTTGAGAGTGGTGCGTTTAAGGCACCTCAAGGATGGTTTAACCGGATATTCAAAAATGAATTAACAGAACCACGTCCTAAACTCCACGAAAGGATAAACACGAACTACCGAAAAGTTCACGATGATCTGGACGAAGCGATGGTAGATGCAGAAGAAAAAGAAGTCGCGTTTTCATTGGCTTCCCAAGCTTCTACTGGAACTGTGAATAGAATTATGCGGCATGACCAGTTGAGGGCGCGTGATGCCGATAAGTTTGGCCGTGTAAAAAGCGAACCACTAGACCCTTCTCTAGCTCCTCAAGTACAACCTTTAAGGGGGCAAAAAGATTCGGTTACGTGGGAATCCCGCGCATCTACTACACCCATTGATGCCAACACGAACACTATTCGTTCCCTTACTATGGAAGATGTAGGGGCTTTGCTCAGGATACCTCTAGATGAAAATGGGAATAGGGCAGTGCCTTCAGAGGACATTGATATAGATCTTTTATCCGATCTTGAAGATGGGGTACCTATCCCCGCAATACCCCTTCCCGTCCATTTATCTGAATCCTCAGAAGAAACCTTCTTCCAGCTAAGTCCCGACGGACGCTTCGTTTACCCTTTCAGTGTTCTTAACACGTATGATTTAAGGCAAGAATCTAATGCTATGGAATGGGACGTAGCCGACTCTTTGCAATCATCACTACAGCAAGCAGCTACGATATACCATTACCTTACTAAAGCTGCTGGGTTAGACAGTTCTGCTAATGTCCCAGTAAGGATAGGTCCACCTAATGGGTATATCAACCAACAGGTAGACCCCGACATAGAAGCTGACTATATGTTAGCTTTTCAAGATGACAGTATAACGCTTAACAGGCTCGCTTCAGAACCTGATTTAGATGGCATTCGTTCAGAAGAACCTGAGATAACAGTAAGGACTTCTGAAGAAAGAGACCTATCTGAATTTGGAGGAGGCTCTAAAGATAACCCTAAAACTAGAATAACGCCTTCAAGAGAAAACTTTGTTCCTGCCTTGTTGTCACTGAACAATGAAAACAGGTTTGTTGAAATAGACGGGCTTTATTTCCAGACAGACGACGATGGTAATGAGGTACTCGTTGACCCGAAGAAAGACGCAAACGAGATTAGATTTAAAATTTTCAGCTACGAGTCTGATGGGGCCAAAATAACCCAAGAAGAAATAGATAAAAGGTTCCCTGATCCTGATATCAGAATTTCTGTTTTGGAGGGGATGCTTGAAGATCTTGGTGTGTCTACTGCTGTAGAAGGGGAGAACATTATGTCTCCTGCTTTACAGTTAAAGCGGCGGATTATTATTAAAGAGCGAGACCCTGAGAGCGCACCCCGTACTTTAAAAGTTATGGGTGGTTTCAAGGGCGACCTTGATTGGGACGGCACTAAAGTACATTGGGGCAATCTGTTCCCGGAGAAGTACATAGGCTCGGGAAAGCAGCGGAAAAAGCTTCCTACGAAAGGAATGGCAGGCACGTCTGTCGCCAATGATCTTTTTAACGTCCTGTATGAAAACAACGATAAGATAGGGGCGACAGAAGTTACTACTCTTGCGGGAGGAGAAGGGCAGGCGCACGTTGACCAGATACTGGCCAGCGCAGTTATCGCTAATTTGTCAGATCTTGTTACTGCGGCTGCACAAAAAGAAACAGACGACCCCCAAGAAGTCGCTGGAATAGTAGAAAGGTTCAACAAAGCTATACGTCTTGGTCTTTATGGTGACCAAGCCCCCGACATGACTGGCTACGTGACTTGGGTATCGATAGGTTTTGAACATAAATATAGTTCGGAGATAAAGAGCTTTGTTAAAGCAGGTAAGGAAAGAACCCTGAATGACAAAGGAGACGAACTATTGGTAGGTGGGTATGAGTCTCCCCGTTTGGGGAAATCAAACAACTATGTACAAAGTGTAATCTCAGACGCTTCTATAACGGCTGGGCTAAATGAGTGGCCTGACCACGGCCATGCAGTGGTATGGATACCCGCTGTTCAAGAAGCCCGCGCCCGTATGCTTGAAGAAGTTAATCAATTAGCCACCCTTTTAAACGAAGCCGCCTTACGGAAAGACCCCAATGCTGATTTAGATGCTGGCGACCTAAACGAAGCTATGCATGGCGACATCGAGGGCGAGACTATCAAAGAGGCAGCAGAGCGCAAAAGAACTGTAAAGAAGTTGTGGCGCAAGTATGGGACTGGCTTAGACGTGGTATTTGATTTCCGCGAAGGAAGTAATAGTTCACGAGCCTACGGCAAGACTGTTTTGCAGACACAAGTTTTACGCGACCCAAGAGTACGCAAACTTATTGGTAGGTTCCGCGCTGAAGCTTCAAAACTAAAAGCTGGAAGCCTAGATAATAATCCTAATTTCCCGAAACAGTTCCAAGAACTCCGCAATAGATATAATGCAGAGTTCCAGACTCTAGGGGCCGCTGAGATCAGAGACCCCCAAGGCAATGTTGTAGGGAATCAGGTAAAGTACGACTTTAAACTATTTGCCAGCTCTGGAGCTGGAACATCTAAAACGGGCCACAATTTTGGGAATATAGTACAGTTGCTAGAAGCTCCTGAGTTTGAAAGTGGGGCCTACAAGCAGCCTAAAGGATTTTTCAACAGGTTGTTTAGGGGAGACCTTGGAGACCCTATCAAGAGACTTGCAGAACAACGCAACGAATTTGGTCGAGCCTCTGACGACCTGCTGTCTAAATTCAAGAAGAAGTTTGATGGCCTGCTCCTTGCCGCTTTCGGAAAAAACCCCAGCCCTGATGTGATGAAAGACATCGCTATGGCACAGGGATACCCTGATCCTGACGTATTTGTTGACGGCAATCTTGTAAACGATGCTGCTCTGAAGAAACTCGATAAGGAGCACAACGACCGTCGCAGGGCCATCAATCAGAACACAGCTCTGACTCCTGCTCAGAGGGAAGCTCAGATTAAGGCCAGCCTCCAAAGACGAGACAACGCTATTGAGAGTCTGGAACAGGCTGCAAAGCAGAAAGTCTTAGCCGATCAGCAGAGTGCGTTGAGGAGGATAGGAGCTAAGTCTCCTCAACTCGCCGCACACCTTATCGACATACGGGAACAGTTGATTATCCCGTTGCAGGACAAGCTAAAGAACTCAGGCATCAGTGACCCATTGATGGCTAAGATAGACAACACAGGCGGGTTCTACCTCACACGGGCTTACGCCATGTTTACTGACCCGACGTATGCGAGCCGCGTAAGGAACGACCCCGCTTACAAGCACGTAAGAGACGCGGCGGCACGGTTGTTTGAAAAACAATTTTTCTTCCACCACCTTAATGCTGCTAAAGATAGCGGCAAGTCGGACACAGAAGCTCGCAAGATAGCAAAGGCAGAACTCGATAAAGCCAATAAGAGTGCCCTATCATCTGGAGTATCCACTACATACGGGGACCAGATGGTTATGCATGTTCTGGATAACTACGATGGAACCCGACCTACAGACGCAACTTCTGCTGCTGGGTTCAAGGTTATCGAGAATAACCTTAAACAAAGAAAGGATCTCCCCCGCGAATTCAGAGACCTGCTCGGTGAGCTTGGGCCTGAAGTCGGCACAGATCTGATTGTCCGCACGGCAGCAACTGTTTCAACTATAACCGCACAGCAATCGTTCCTTAAGAACATGGCTGACTTAGGAACCAAGAATGGGTGGATGGTTACTGCGGCTGATTATGCTGCGGACCCTGATAAATTCCCTGACTATGTCCCTATCCGCAAGGGAACGCCTTCAGCCAACGACCCGTTAAAGTTCATGTATGCCCCCAAGGAATTGGTGGATTCGTTAGAGCTGGTTCTGGGTGGTTCATATCTGAGCAAAGCCAACACGACTGCACAAGAAGCGGTTGGGGTTATGGCTAATGTCGCTCAGAAGCTTACCGGAAAAGCGATGGTCGCTAAGACGTTAGGGTCTGTCGGCTTCTATCTCCGTAACATGCTGGGCAACGTGATCTTCTTCGGCCCTGCACAAGGGTACGGCAGGCTGGATAAGATGATCTCCACGACTCTCAAGCACACAATCCAACGAATGAAAGATCCAGATAAACTGGATGCTGAACTTACAGAATTAGTTGGTCTTGGTGTGATCGGGGATGAAGTCCGCGCAGGGATTATGCGCGAGCTTCTGCAAGGCAAAGCTGCCCCTGAGACAGTTCTGGCAAAGTTGGATGAACTTACTGATGACATGGTCGCAGTAAGCCAAGGTAAGAAAGCTATGGAATGGCTTGAGAAGAAAGCTATTGATCTATCTGCCAGCGTCGATGGGGCGTTTAAGATGGCTTACTTCGACCACGAATACCGCTATTTGCTGCGGGCTGCTAAAAAGCACCCCAATAGTAAAATTGGCAAGATGCTGCAAAAGCCGAATGGGGAGTATCTCCTTAAGCGAGAAGCTGCCAGAAAAGTTAAGATGACGGCTCAGTCATTGAGCCAAGCCCCGCCCTTAGTGACCGAAATGTCTCGGTCTCAGTTTGGTATTTTGTTTGCCCCCTTCCTTCGGTTCAAAGCAGAAGTCCCCCGTATTGTTATAAATACATACAAGTTGGGCTTTGAAGAGATGCGGAGCGACAACCCCCTAATCAAGAGGCGCGGGCTGGTTAGGATAACGAGCATGTCACTTATGACAGGTGTTGTTTCTGCGGCTGCTCCTGCTGCGGCGGCAGCTCTGTCAGGTATCGGGGAAGACGAAGACGAAGCCCTCCGTAAATCAATGCCTTCATACCTTCGGGGGCATACCTTCTGGATAATCCGTGATGAGGATGGCAATTTGAAATCCGCAGATCTGACCTATCTTAATCCGTTTTCCCTTCTTGCAGACCCTGTTATGAGGTCTATAGAAAACATACGGAGGGGAGAGTTTGGAAAAGCTGGGTCTGCGTTTGCATCTGGGTTGATCTTCGATACCTATCTCGACGACCAGATTCTGGCGGGTTCTGTGGCGGATGTCTTACAGAACAAGAACTCTACTACTGACAGGGAGATATGGGTTCCTGAAGTCGATGGTGCTGGATCTGCCATGCTTAAATCGCTGGGGTATATCTTCAAGGAAGCATACCAACCCCGTGTCTTAGAAGACGCTATATCTGCGCGGAACTCCATAGGTGGGGATTACAGCGAGTTCAGTGATTCCCCGTTGGGCGAGCTTCTGGATGGGGCTTATCCCATCAAGGTCCACCCGATTGACCTTGAACAACAGTATCGAAGATTCCTGCACGACCATTCAAAACGAATGAAGTTGGTCACCGATAAGAAGTATAAACTATACAGCAAAAAGCCTATCGGAGATGCGGAGGTCAAAGACATCTATAACGAAGAATACGAAGGCAGACGTGCTCTAAATGCGGAGTTGCTCAGGGTAGCACGAGGCTTTGAAGGTTTGGGTCTGTCTCCTCAATCGCAATATGAGATGATGCGAGATGGTGGCCTTGGTAAAAACAAAGCCCAGCTTCTCTTTTACGGGGCTATGGATCGCCCAGCGATCAACAAGAAATTCGCAGAAGGTCTCTACGAAAGGAACCTGCAACACAGGCTCCAGCCTTTGATGGATCAGATGAACGAATACAATCGTTATCTACCTATCGAAGTTCCTGAATAAAACCCCCTACACATATGATAGATGATCCCGCTGTAACGGTGGTGATGCTGCTGATCTCTGTTGCTTTACTGGCTATTGCCTTAAAACTTCTGGACATCTAGTGGGCACTTCCTATAAAGGAACTCTTATGAAATGGACCCTGTATCCAATGCTTGCAGCTTTCGCCCTGTTGGGCGTCTCCTGCTCCACCGCAGACTTGGGCGGCTCTGTCCCGCTTCCGTTTACTGAGCCATCGACCAGCGCAAAGCTGGATCTTGAGCTTCGGCCTATGCCCCCTAAGTTCTGTATTGGCCTTGACCTCGTCCCGACTGAGGAAGGCAAATAGTTTATGGCCTACGGAAAACCAAAACCAAAACCGAAACCGCCTAAACCGCGAAAGTAGGAAACGAAAAAACCCCCGCCTGTTTCCAGCGCGGGGGTTTTTATTTGAGCAGGTACGCGGCTATGCACTCGCATGCGCGTACAAAAAAAATGGTCGCGGCAAAAGATGCCACGACCAGCAGGAGCGTTTTCACAGTTGAAAGGTGCTCCCCCTTTTATCACACAGGCGGGGAGCTTTCCTGCCTAACACACTACGCTAAGTAGAAAGTATGGCTAGGTTACATCAACGGTTATTACCGTCAACTATTTTCCTCAACGACTTTTCCGCCCCATCTTCTCACTTGTGATAAACACACGGTGGAGAAGTTCTCTCATCTTATCGAAGACTTCGTCTTCGTCTTCAGGCACTTCGCAAACAGACTCTTCGCCATCAGAGCTAAGTACATTTAGAGACATCCACTTAAGAGTTCCTTTGTAGAACAAGCCCTTGATTTGCATGGGCATGCCCTTCGGGTGGTGGACTTCTACGACATGTGTCTTTGGGTAATCGCTCATGTGATGTCGATGATGGACTTAATTGCTTCGCACACATCGTCATAACAATCTCCCATCTCGTCGTCTTCGATGCCCTCAACTCCTGCGGCGGCTATGATAGCACATGCAAAATTAGAGAACCATACATCGTCATGGGCACGGGTGCACCTGATCGAACAGGAAGGGGTAAAGGCTATGATTGACCACCCAGAGGGTGCGTCCTTATCTCTCTTGCTCTTGATCTCAACAAGAGTCTTATCAATTTTTACTTCGGTTACTGTCTTCATTATTGGTTTTTAAGTTTAGCTTTTCTTTGTGCTCCTCGATTGCGTCATACAATCTGTAGGAGATGTCCAGAATCCACTCGTTTGTGTTGGCTGCGCCATGCACCGTGAGGCTTGTCTGGATGTCTTCCAGTTCCTTGAGCAACTCTTCGGTTGCTGATCGCTCACGCAGGGCTTGCTGGGATACAACCTCACAAGCCCTGCGCTGAATCTGCGGCCACCACTTCCTAACGTCTATCGGTTTGCTCATCAGGCACTCTACGTCTCCGAAGGATCAGGCACACAACAGCGGCAGCTAGGGTTAAAGCTATTATTGGGTTCATGGGTTTAGTCCTCGCGTATCGCATACTCGTCGTGGGCACGGTCCCACTTCTCCAACTTGTCGATGTCCTCCTGAGACATAGGCTCCGGTGGCTTGCTCGCCGTCTTACGGATCACGGTGCGGGTTTCAGGTTGCGGCGGGACGTAGGATAAACTGTTCAGCATGCTGACGACACCTTTCTTCGTGAGGTTAAACTCAATCTCAGTTGTAGTGACACCCTCACCATATTCTAATTCTCCGATGAGTTGGTGCTGCTTTGCAGCAGCCTTACTTGCGTAGTAGGTTCGGCCTACCGTGTTGTTTACTTCGTATATCTTCATATCGTTATCCTTTGTTGTTCTCCTCCCAGTTCCTGAAGAGGAGCTTGAAGAATTGTTGGTTGTTAATAGAGAAACCCAGCTTCTCACTTTCAGCCTCTCTGAGTTCTTTGAACTTGTCGAGGTCTTCGCCACGGATGGCGATGGTGGTGTGGTTGTGTTTCTTTTTTGTTCTTTTCACGGCTTCCTTCGCTCGCGCACTCCTCTCTGCGTCAGAATAGATGCGGGGTCTCCCCCGCTTTGGTTTGTTGTCTTCAGTTTTCATTATCGTTTTTATTAGGGTTTGTACTTTGCAGTGAGGACATGGAGTCCCCCAAGATATTTCCGCCTAAGCGGTCCATCAGGTAGAGTGTTAAAGTTGTCCATGATGTCCGCGATCTTCACACGTCGTGCGATCTTGCGGCCATTGCTGACAGTGGTGCTCCATTCTGGATCTCCTGCCCACCTCTTCCCTTGCGCCCTCTGAATAGCGTAATGGTGGATGTACTCGTCGATGTAATCCCTGTGCCCTTCGACAAGGCGGAATATGTAGTCGCTGTAGGGTTCTACGTCACGCTGTGTGAGCAGGTCAACTGCCACGAGGGTCTCCGGCGTAAAGAACTCTGTGCAGATGAGGTCACTCATGCTCTTGTGGGTGTCCTCGATCACGTCATGCAACGCGGCTGCTGGCTTGGCCCAGTCGATCACTGCGTTGGTAACGCGGACGACATGGGTGTCGAAGTAAGGCAGACCTGTGTCTGGGCCTACCGCTCGGAGTTGCGAGCCGTGTGCGGCTTTCGCATACTGGAGAGCGTTCTTGGTTTCTTTAATCATAATTCAATTTTCAAGTTAGCTGTTAGTTGTGCCGTCTTAGACAGCAGGGTTCAGGATTCGTTCAAATTTAATTTTAACAGGGGGCTGAACTACCGTAGTCCAGCCCCCCGTAGGTTAGTTAGAAGATGTCAGCTCGTGCATACAGCTTCTTGGGAGCCTCTGGGTAATAGAGGAACAGAGCAGGGCACAGCCAGCCAGACCTTTTAGTCTGGTCGCAGTGATACCAGTTACCTCCTTCGCCCTTCCTGTCCCATGTCAGCGAGTGAGTGTGGTCAGGGAAGGGGGTTGTCGAGAAGGTCAGGCGGAATCCATCCTGCACATCTACAGGATCAATGCCGTTCGCTACGAGGACATCGTCGATAATTTCAGACATACCACATACAAAAGCCTCGGCTTGTAAGCCGCGAGTCTCGTCATCGAAGACCCACTGGCCTAGGTATCTGTATGGCTGAAGGGTGAACATTGCGTTCTTGTTGGGTTGTTTGCGTTTGAATATGTTAAACATGGTTGTTAGTTGGTTAGTTGGTTAGTTGGTTAGTTGGTTAGTTGGTTAAGTGAATAAGAAGACTAGGACAACGAGGAGTAGGGCAGGGATCACTGCAATAGCGATCCCCGCCACGATAGCGACAAGGTAATTCATACCCTGTTCACCTCTACTACTTGACCGAACGGGTAGGTAGTCGGGTCTTTGTAATCCTCGTAGTGTAGCCAGAGGACTGGGTAGGATGGCTCATGCACCTGATCCCAGTCGAAGGCGTCTCCATCTGTGAGGAAGATCAGACCATCGAGGTCTAGCATCTCCTCCTCTACGAATTGGAATACCCTACGGAATACGGTTCCACCTCCACCCTTTAATGTTTCGGGCACGGTGTCGCCGCGTTCCAATACCTGATACTCCTGCACCTTGTGATCGGAGCTAATCAGGTGGATTGCCTTCGGGGATAAGGTGTCGAGTGCTTCCTGCACAGCCTCCAGCATCTCCGATACAATGGACGGGGGGACGGAGCAGGACGTGTCAACGACAACGCCCAGCTCTCCCATGTTCATTGACTCGCGGTCGTCTTCGACGATGCCACGAGTAACGAACGTAGGGATATTGACTGGCTTGTTCCAGCTATCAGCCATACGGCTCGTCATCCATTCACGGACATACGATCCCCAGTCAAGTCCCTGCCACTGCTTGCGATGCTTCACCAGTTGGCGGAAGCCAGAGTCATCGTCACCCAGCCCAGCGGACTGAGCGAGTTGCTCTTGCAAGGTGATCTGTTCGTTAGACTCTTCGACAGAGGAGTCGAACTCTTCTAAGGTCTCACCCTCATCGAGGGCAGGTTCTTGCAGGTCTGATCCAGTAGGTGTGCCGACGAAGTCGTCGAGGATAGCTTCGTCACCTGACTTGCCGCCAGTGTCACCACTGTCACCAGTGTCACCAGTATCGTCAGTGTCACCTTCGGTATCACCAGTGTCACCTTCGGTATCACCAGTGTCGTCACTATCCCCATTGCTGGTGTCCTCGTTAAGCAAGTCTTCAAGGCTTGGATCAGTGTCACCTTCGGTGTCGTCACCAGTGTCACCAGTGTCACCAGTGTCACCTTCGGTATCGTCAGTGGCATCACCAGTGTCATCACCAGTGTCACCTTCGGTATCGTCAGTGTCGTCAGTGTCGTCAGTGTCGTCACCAGTGTCGAAGGCGGGGTCTTGCTCTTCGTCCTGCTTGGCATCGAGGATGTTGTAGAGCTTGACCACATGGTGATCGGCACTCAACTTCTCATCGAGAAGCACACCTTCGATCATAGGGAACGGATCGCGCTTCGCTCCACCTGCTCTCGCCTTGCGGTTGATGGATGCAATCATCGCATTGATGATGTAGTCCGCCGCAATGTTCGCCAGCTTCTGGTCACGGAGACCACGAAGTCTGAGAGCATGGGACAGCAGGGCATGCAGGGCTTCATGCAGGAGCAAGAAAGCAGCATACCCTACAGGGTCAGAAGTCTGCTTGATCTTGTCCAAACCTAGAAGGTTCAGGAAGAGCTTGCGTCCATAGGTTGCTCCGTAATTCGTGTCGGATGTGGCTACCCACATCAGTGACAGGAGCTTCATGTAAGCAAACGGAGCATACTTCTGGACCCGCCGCATGGCGCGGCCCAGAAGGGAATCTCGTGAGAGATCAAATTCGTATGCTGTGTATTTCATAATTCAGGTTTCAGGTTTCAGGTTAAACTCCCAGCGCAGCCAGAGTCTCTTCGGCCTTTGCTCTAGCGGAGTCTATCTTCTTAGCGTGTTCCCTCCGCAGTTCAACAGTTGGGATCTCGCTAGTGTCCACAGTCAGGTCACGGAGTGTGCCTACCAGTGTTGTAAGCTCAGGCAGTTGGAGCCAGTTCTTACGGTGGATCTCCTCACTGGCCTTGGCCAGTTTGTCGAGCCTCTCCTGTCGGAGACGCTTGCCTTCAAGCAGGGCCTCGACCACACCTGACATCTCCTTGACAGCATCAAGGACAAGATGGCCGTGTGCCTCCTTGAGTGTGTCAGCGGTAGTCTGTTGGCTGGATCGAATGCGAGCCGCAGTCTCCTTGCTAACAGCACCTAAGACGTTAGTCTCGCTGATGTTAGTAGAGGTGCCACTCCAACGGAGTCCGAACTCAAACTCACTGAGGAAGTCTTCGACAGCAGGGTATTGAACTTCGTCACGAAGTGTCCCCAGACGTTTCTCCCCCTCGTTCTTGAGCGAGTCGTATCTATCACGAATCTCTTCGAACAGGTGATCGAGGTCGTCACGTTGCTTGTCGAACTCCTCTTGGATTGAGTCCACTTCGTCCACCTTCTGGAATGTCCAGCCCACCTTGTCGGGGACGGGCATTCCCTTCTTGCGGATGTATGTGCCAAAGTTGTTGATGATGGCACGGGCTTTGGTGATAGGCCCACCCTTAGCGAAGAGCTTGGAGCGAGGCGCATCGACCGCATCTTCACGGGCACCAGAGTAAGCGATGAGTCGTTCATGCTGTTTCTCCAGCTTCTGTGACATGGCGGGTTTACCCGTCTTGTAACGGGCCTCGATGATCGAGTTAATAATGTTTAGGTCTTGCATAATTCAGGTTCAGGTTTGGGTTAGTTGTGATGGTTACTAGTAAAACAGATAGTGTATTGTTTCTCAAGTTTTTTCTTAAGGTTTTTTCCCTCCTACGGAGAGCGAACTACCGTAGTCCAGCAACTCCGTAGGAGGGATACCAATTACACACCTTGTAAATCTACGCGGCGGGGGTGTTGGTCGAGCGGGATTCCAACTGCCAAGGCAGTCTTAAAGCCCCACTCCGTAATCTCGTTACGGGCAGGGAGGAGCACTCGCTCCACCAGCCAGTCCAGAGCACCACTGGCGACAGCCGCCTCTGGATCGTTGCTACTGTCGCGGCTTGCTTGCCGCAGGGCACAGTGGGTGAGAGCAAACTGGTCAGCCTCATTGCTGGGCAGCTCTTCATCCCCTGCCTTGATCTTGTCCAGCAACGGGAGTTGCTTGGCTACAGTCTGGATGAAAGCGTAACTGGCTTTGCCAGCCGCCTTCCCGACCTTCCCTTCGATGCTCTTGCGGAGCACACTGTCACTCCACTCAGGGGCACCCTCGACAGTCAGCTTGCAGCATGCCTCCCACTCACGGGGACATGGCTGGGGACTACCGTCCCAAGGCTGCGGGACTGGAGGGGAGAAGAAGTCTCCCTCCCTGCCGAACTGGTCGAGTCCGTTGTAGGTGAGGAAGGTGTAGACAGGGCTACTTGCATAGCCCTTGTCCGCTGCCCAGTCGAGCCATCCATCCAGCGTAGGTTGCCAGATGAGGGACGTGCATCGAGTGACGAACGGACAGGACGGGATAGCGGAGCGGCTACCGTCGATACGACGATTGCCAGTCACCACGATAAAGGTGTTCTCCGACAGCTCGTGATCTCCGATCATCGGTCGCGGCCCGTTCGGATTGAACAGTGAGCGACAGAGGGACTGGAGGGACACGTCCCAGTCAGGCAGCTCATCAAGGAGCAGGGCACAGGGTCGGTCGCCAATCCGTTCACGGGTAGGCCAGTGTGCTGGCTGGGCAAACCACATCTCTCGTGCTTCCAAGTCAGGGACACCAGCACCCCTCACATCGGAGGGAGCGGAGCCACTTGCGTTGATGGTGAAGAAGTCTTCACCCTCGATTCCCTTGAGACCAAGGGCAGGGCAGATGACTTCTTTCGTCACGGTAGTCTTACCGTCACCGCCTTTGCCGACGATGAACAGGATGGTGCCATCGGTCTGGCACATCTGGGCATGTTCGCCCAGCTCCTCCGAAGAGGAGACGATTGGATATTCCATTGAGGTATTATTCATAATTCAGGTTCAAGTTTGGGGTTAAAGGTGCTCCCTCTCTCCAGTTTCATTGCCGTCAGGCAGTTAGCAAGGTGATCCCTGCCAGAGCATTTACCTACATGGCACGATGGCCAGCGGTTGACCTGCATCTCTTGCAGTTGAAACGTGCAGAGGAGATGTTGGTTCGGAACGGCATGGAGAGAGGGAGCGAAAGGGTTAAAGCATAGCTGGCTCCGAACTACCGTAGTCCTACCCCCGCCTTGGGAGAGCCAGCTATGCTGGAAAGGTTAGCTAAGTGTGAGGGTGTAGGACATACCGTCGAGCGATTCGAGAACCTGCTGGCGGATGGTGTCCACGATCTCGTCAGTGTCGAGCGAGTCAGCCTTGACGGTTTCGACAACCTCCTCGCGGATACTGTCAGCGACAAGCGATGCGATGGTGTCGTAGTCCAGACCATCTTGGACAGACTCGACGATACAGTCACGGTCGATGTAATCGGAGACACGCTCCGCTACTTCGTCGTGATCGACCTCGATGTGCTCCGCTACTTCCGCGTAGTCCACCTCGACTTTCTCTGCGATCTCATCGAGATCCACATCGATGTGTTCCGCTACGTCGGCGGGGTCCACCTCTACGGCAGCGGCAATCTCGTAGCTGTCCATGTAACTGGCAACATCTTCGGGGTCCATCGCTCCGGCGACGTTATCGGTGTCGATCCCGTAAGCGATGTCTGAAGGATCGAAGTATTCAGCAACGGCCTCTGCTGTCACGTCGAGATGCTCGACGATATTCGCAAGAGGGATAGCATCAGCGATGGCTGATGGATCAACTGCCAGTTCAATCTGCGACTGGATCTGTGTGTTAATCCGCTTCACGAGCGGCTTGAATGGGGCGGCGAGTGCAGTGGCTACGGCACTCCTGACTTTGGCAGCGAGGCTGCGGATGCTGTTGAGCATATTCATAATTCAGGTTCAGGTTTGTGTTGTTTGGTTTGCCTTTCGGCTTGTGATGTTTACTAGTAAAACAGATAACTTCTGATTACTCAAGTTTTTTCTTAAGGTTTTTTCTCTACCGTA
>PBPU01000113.1 GCA_002724825.1 Acidimicrobiaceae bacterium | reverse complement strand
GATGCAAGATCGATTTTTAGCAGGAGATAAACCGGATTCTGTGGACCTTCTTCTATTTGGTATCGTGCAGTGTCACTGCAGTATCCCGGTGCCGACGCTATTTGACTTACAGTCGGATCCTCGGCTTCCTAGAACGCGCGAATGGATCGGTAATATGCAAGCCCACTTTTCGAATTACGGCTCACTATATTCTAATATTTATTTCGCTCCGCACGCGCCGGGACCTAAACCGGCTAAAGGGGTTGATCAATTTGCATTTTGGTTAGGCATCATAATTGGTATCGCTTGCTTGCCA
This sequence comes from Acidimicrobiaceae bacterium, assembly GCA_002724825.1. Lineage (GTDB taxonomy): Bacteria > Actinomycetota > Acidimicrobiia > Acidimicrobiales > UBA8592 > UBA8592. The sequence goes on along the minus strand of PBPU01000113.1, from coordinate 4,774 downwards.
GTTACCATTGCTGTTATCGCTTTTTTTATTTATAGGAATCGAAATTTAAGAGGCGCCTAACTCGGTAATTAAAGATTAATTCTGCATTGGTGCTTCGTCGTCCCATCTGAATCCGATTCCTCCAGGCTGCCATACTCCTTCTCCGAGCGGACTCGGAGAGTAGATGTCTAGCTGAATAGGTAGTCCGAAATCAGGTTTGAGTGAATCGACTGCCTGTATAGTACTTCTGTGCATGATTCGCAAACCTTGTTTTTTCGCTGGTAGATGGGCTTCTGGAGCGGCTCGGTGGGCGACGGCTAGGTTGTCAATAAACAGGCAGTCATTGGTATCGTATTCGTAGTTGATGGAGTAGCCGTTTTCGAAGCCAGCGTTTAACAGGTCGTTATATTGATTGCATAAGGTCTTGAGTTCATCCGAATCGAGTAGTCTAAAAAGATTTTCTTTCGGATCTTTCATGATAACCGCACCTGTCATCCCCAGATGGAGCCAAACGCTGTTTCGTTTAGTCAATGGATGCAGATGCACCATTGGGTGGACTATCCCAGAAGTAGCGTTCACGGAGGACAAGCGACTCCAGTATTCCTGCTGCTCGTATTCTAATGCATCAAACGCGGCAGATTGATGAGCGAAGCATGTGCCGCCGCCTCTTTCTGGAGCGCGGACCATGTGATACCCAGCGTGTGAAAAAGTACCGGGGTTGAAGCTGCCATCGTTGTGACATTGAGGACCAACTCCCAAAATCCCTTCGTTGGCGTCGTTGGAAAGTCGAAAGATGTGAGGGTTACCGTTTGGGGTTGCAGGGTGAACGCCATGCGTGCTGTGTAGTGCTTTGCCGCCCCACCAGCAGCTCGCTTGAAGAAATTGGTCTTCGGTGAGTGCTTGCTTCCCTTTGAACACAAGAAAGCCATATTGCGCCATGATTTGTTCTAGCGCATGGATAACCTTTACTGGTGGCGGCTGAGCTGATCCTAGATTTATACCTTGGACTACTGCGCCAATTGGCCTAAGCGGAAACAGTTTAGCTCCGAATGCTTCGACAGTGGATATATGTGATTCGTCAATAGCTAAAATGCTGGCGTTTTTATTCACTCCTATGCTCCAACAAAAAAATGGTTGTTCTACTGCCTAGATTTAAGAGCTTTTATTGTGCGAGGGCTGGTCTTTGCCCGATAGCATTGCAAAGTTTAATCGATTTAATATTTGAGGTTAAGGAGGAGGTAGGGACCAATAAGCAGTATTCTCATTGGGCAGGGTCCTGAGAGCAGATATGTTTCGAAACTTTAACCTTGTATTGATTTCAACTTGTGACTTATTCTCAGATTCTCTTCATAAAAAAAGCAAAGGAGAAGAAAATTGAGGATTAAATTAATATTGGTTTTAGCTCTAGCCCTTCTTGGGTTTAATGCAACGGCCGACGATCATGCAAGACCGTTTACTGTTTTTATAGGAATTTCGACGGATAATCCGGCGGCTGTCGTAGGCGCTTGGGATACCTTTATGGCCTCTGATTGTGGTAAATCGCACCCAGGGCAGGTTTCAATTATGAATGAGTTTTTTAATGGAGAATATCCTGCGACTCACACAGTTATTGTAAGTTACCCCAATCAACAGGCTTGGGCTCAGGGTGTTGCGAATAATCGTTGTCTAGAATGGTCCCAGTTAATGAGAAACGTTAGCACCGTCACTGAGCCGGTTTTCCAGACTCTAGGTATGGGGGTTTTAGCAGGAGGCGATCTTTCTAAGGATGGTGCTTATACTATTGTTCAGATGGATGTCCTTGACGAAGCAAAATATGCAGCTGCATTTGAAGATTGGGTTAAGGCGCAGATTGCAGCAGGGCAAAAAATCACATCCTATGGGATTGTGAGGACAGTTGGCGGTTCTCAGGGCAATCTGGGCACTCATTTTGCTTATATTGGTTCTGCTAATGGTCTTGATCAGCTTGACAACGCGGCGACGAGTGACCAAAAGCTCATGCAGAAATTTAGGTCTAAAGTGTCGGGTATGCGAACGGTTAAGAGTGTGAGCATCAATTACGTGGCTAAGAGATACTAAACCTCATAGTTTAGAGTTAGATTGGTCCAATGGCTGTTGGGATTCGTCCCAACAGCCTGTCAGTTAGAGTTCCTGAATCGCAGCGAGTTACATCTAGGGGTGATCTGGCTACGCGTTTTTGATTCTAGAACAAGTATCGTTAACTTTTTTAGTTTTTCTGGGTTGGCGATCTCTACTTAATAAGAACTAGACGAATTACACTAATCTTTTTTTATGGAGCTTGAGGAGTGAAAAAGCCCTTCTTTGTCCTGAGATATTTTGCCGTTCTGTCATTTGGTTTTCTTGGCCTTGTCGGGTCGACCACTTGGAGTGCTTCGAATGACTCTCCAAATTCATCTGCATCTTTACTGTCCGCCTTTTTCGGACTAGACAACGCTTTACCTTTCAGGGCCAATCTTCTGTGTCTTGGCGCCTCCGGTTTGGATGGTATGCCTGTCGTGCTCTCTCGCACAATCGAACCAGACAGCTTGCAACCTGAAGACTTTCAAATCGTGACGAAGTCCGGAGTAATTCACAGTCCTCATTGTGTCACGCTTCGACCTGCCCAAGACCCGGGAGAGTTGAGAACCGTTTTGCTTATTGGTGAGTTTGGTAATGTGGACGACGACCCGCCAGCTCTGGTGCGCGTGGTAGGAGATATATTTTCTGATGAAAACGGCTCGGGAAAGCGATCACGAGTGAATTTCCGAGGAGCTCAGGTTGAGGTGACACCGCTCCGTGAAGGGCCGTCTTTAGTCTTTGCGGAAATTGTTCCGCTAAGCGAGGTTGCTAAAGACACACGCGGGTCCGCTTGTCCGGATGAGGCAACTCAGATAGTTAGAGTTGTCTGGAATGGAGGTGTTCGCTTGCTGAATCGGGAGGAGCTTGGCGATTTTGAACGCGCGCTCTATGAGGTAACGGTGAGAACAAAAGACTCGAGTGAACGGCGAGTTAAACCGGCTGCACTGGGCGATCTTGGGGACGGCGATAATAACCACCTTTTGTGTCTGAAGACCGAAGATGTTGCTGTTTCAGTGAGGTTTCCTGCGGGGTACTTGGCCGATCCAAACCTCGATCTAAATCCAGATACCTTTGTCAAAATAAACAGTGCTAATGCCAAGAGCGGCAATGAATCTGACTAACGGTTTAATTTGCAACCTAACGAAAAGCACTTAGAGCTATAACCTGGTTTTCTTTTCGTCTGTTAAAGGAACGTTAATAACGATGGACTGGTCTTCCGCTCCAGTCTTCTCCTGGAACTGCTCCTTTTTACCGAGGCTTATCTTGTCTTTAAGACTCATTACGTAAGCCGCGGTAGCGAGGATCAGGATCGCTCCTGCTTCTCCGATGAGAACGAGTGGCTCCATCTCTTTACTCTGCATCACGATGAGCCTGCAAAGGGCTGTGATGGCGATAATCATTGGAAGGGTAACGGGTATCCGGTTTGTGCTGTAAAAAGCGCCAACCATTCCAATGATCTCAGCGAAGATAAACAACATAAAGAGGTCAGACAGCAAAATCTTTCGCTCGACTATCATTCCCCACAGGTGCTCTGCCGACGCGATGCAAGTTGCGATGCCAATTAGAGCTAGAAGGAGCTTTTCGCTGGCGACGGTTGTCCAGTGAAGTCCTTTCATTACTGTGGGGATCTTAAGTCTCATTGTTTTGAACTGCCTTGCTATCAGTAGCTTCTAGGCGTGATACCGTATCCAGAAGAATTTTCCGTACTAATCCTAATGGCCCCACCCATTCCTGAGTGATTGCTACAGTAGTAGTAAAGGGTAGTCAGATTAGAGTCGCTGGGGATTTGAATCTGCGTGTAGGCTCCAATAGAGCCTGGCTGCCCGACAAAAGAGACATTGTCGGAAAATTCGGTTCCGTTGTTGTGAGTGCCATTGGAAGTCAGTGAAAACCGAACTGGGTGATTGCTATTGGAGGCATCAGACTGCAGAAATCGGTAAGTTTTGCCTTTCTCTAGGGTGATAGTGGGTGCAATTTCTCCGTCGACTGAGTATTTGTTACTTGAGGAGTACCCATCAGAGACACTCTGGATGATGACCACAAGTTCGACCGGCGCCTGGCTGACGGTTTCGGCGACATCGGTAATGTTTATGGTTAGATTTTGGGTGGTGGTGTCAGTGCCATCTGAAACAGACACCGTAACAATATATGAGCTTTTCGTTTCATAGTCTGGCGCGTCTCTAAAGCTGAGGGTGCCGGTTGGTGAGATTTGCAGAAGATCAGCGTCGGCTCCGCCCAACATATAGCCGAGCTCATCGTTATCACTGTCTGTCGCATTCACATCTCCGATCTGAGTTTGGTTCTCGTTAACTTGCATGGTCATCGGCAGATCGTTGATCGTAGGAGCGCTGTTGGACGTCGTGGTCGAATTGGCAGAGGTTGTCGGGGTAGTAGAGGTGGCGGCCTCGTTAGTGTAGTTCATTTCTCCACCGCCACCTCCTCCGCAGGCAACTAGAGCGAAAGTCATAATGGCAGTACCGAGTTTAATTTTCATAATTTGTCCTAGTTTTATTGAGCAATTATCATAAATATGAAGACTTAATATAGACAATATCAATACAAGTGTAAATAATATGGACATAATTCGGAAATAATCGAATTACAGTGAAAAGTTAACTAGAAAAGGAGACAAAAATTGGACATTTTTTTAAGTTTAAATCGGCGAGTAGTAGGGCTGCTATTAATGGTGACTACGTGTTTCTCGGGCCTGGTGAATGCT
>PBPU01000126.1 GCA_002724825.1 Acidimicrobiaceae bacterium | reverse complement strand
GAAGTTGAGGTTAGGGTTTGCCACAAACGGGTTTAAGTCCGTGGTCGTCACGACGCTTGCTTCGATCACGTTGTAGGTCTGTGCGTTCGCTGGCGAGGCGGTAGAGGTTAGAAGTACGAGGGGGGCTGCTATTAGAAGAGCCGTTATGAAAGTTGCAAGTAGCCTTTGTCCGGACATAGTTTGTAAAAGAAACCTAGCTATATTTACACCATAAAAGCAAGAACTCTGAAACACAGTTCGAGCAGTACTAATACTGATGCTAGTTGGGAAGTATTTAGAGGTCGCCCCTGTTATGGCGAGCTCTCTGCCTTGCTTTTCTTCAGGTTCATTAGTTGGGCTTACCCTAGCGACCTCTACGGGGTAAGAATGACTTTATCCCCTAGGTGCATAGTTTCGTTTACGGATCGAACCGAACGAACTCCAGCTCGCGAAGCTTGCACTCGAGTAATGCTGGCGTAGTCAATCCTCAACCCATACCGATCCTCGTATCCAAGTGTTCGTTGAAGAAAAGACATAGCAACCATGGCATGGCAGAACGCCACAACAGTTTTTCCAGGGTTAGTCGTAATTATTTCTTCAAACGCTGCGAAAACGCGATCGGCAAACGCTTCGATATCGACATCGCCATGCATACTGTCTGGGTCATCGATGATTGCTTGCCATTCATCGCCCCCTTTGGCCTTTACTTCTTCCATTGGAAGGTACGTATCGCTGTCTTTGTCAATTTCTATTAAATCATCGACAATTATCAACTCCTTACCGAGCTTTTCGACAAGCGGTTGAGCTGTTTGACGCGCCCGAAGCATAGGAGAAGAAACAATCAAATCAATCTCTAGATCGCATAAGTAGTTCGCAACAGCGTCCGCTTGTGCATGCCCGATATCGGTCAAGCTGGGGTCAGCAGTCCCCTCAACGTTTTCTACGCGGTTAGGTCTTCCGTGTCTAACGATTATTAATTCCACATCATGAGCCTAGAGAAGCTGATGGGGAAGACCACCCTAAGTGTTGAAATAATTCTAACTATTAGCGAATATGGAACCCGTGATCCGGTTCATATAATCTGACATTATGAGCGACCTACCAACACTCGATCTATCAGGGGGGACGGCACTCGTGGTAGGGGGCGCCGGTGGAGGCATAGGATCGGCGGTTACTTTAGCTCTCGCTGACGCTGGAGCAGAACTCCACATCGTCACTTACGATCGAGATCATGCCGAAGAGGTCGTTGAAGAAGGTAAAGGCTTGCGAGGGTCGATTCAGCCACATATCGCAGATGTTACCGATGAAACGGCTTTTTCTTCAGTGCTTAACCACATATTAGACGCTCAAGATCCAGTGAAGTTTCTAGTTAATGTTGTTGGCGGGGTTGGTGTCACAGACTGGAGCAGGACCAAAGACTGTGAGATGGATACCTTTGACCGAATCCTTTCAAGAAATCTCCGTTATGCCCTAGTTAGCTGTCGCGAGGTTGCATCGTCGCTGATAGAACAATCTTCACCAGGGGCGATCGTCAACATTTCGTCTATCGCAGCACGAGCTATTCCCCTTCTAGCTGGATACGGGGCTGCTAAAGCAGGACTTGAATCTATGTCTCGGACCATGGCTGCTGAGTGGGGGCAGCATGGTATTCGTGTCAATGCGGTAGCGGCAGGAACCGTGAAAACACCGAGGGCCGGCCAGGGCGACGTACAAGAAGTCGCCCAGAGAATTCCGCTTCAACGTCGAGGAGAACCCGAAGATATCGCCAACGCTGTCCTTTTTCTTCTATCAGAGAAAGCAAGCTATATCACGGGCCAGACCTTAACCGTTGATGGAGGTTCCACCCTCGGAGCATCGGGCGACAGCCTTCCTGACGTAGTAACTAATCCAGCGGTACGTGAACAATTTGACCAGAGCTAGTCATTGGGGATCTCGACTGGATCTCCAACTGTCATACGTCCTGGTTTAATCGGCTCCAAACTTAACCCTGCTTCTCGTTGATGATTTTTGCTCAGGTATTTCAGAGTTTTTCGTGACGCTGGAAATTCACCAAAGGCTCTAGAGATTACGATGCAGCGATCCGTTCTCTTCTTTACATCTACAGTGACGCCCCCAAGAAGCAACTCTTTGCCGACCCATTCATCTTCGATAAACGCTTCCGATGTATCGACAACAATATTTGGCCTGAACCTTCGGACATCACCAGCTCCCTCCCCAACGCGAGAATCAAGCATGGTGAGAGTACCGGAACCTATTAGGTGCAGACTTGAACTCGAGTCGAAAAACCAGCCTGGTGACGTAGAAAATTCAAAAACTTCTAGTTCTTCAGGGGCCTCATCGTGACCCTCATCCCATTCAATTTCGATTGTTGCCTGTTCTCCAGGAGTGGGTAGAGCGAGTCGTACCTCCCGGTCTAGCCAGGCTGACAGGCCAGCGTCTACTCCGGCGTCGCTACTGTGGAATTCGTTTCCATCGATCGTGATGAGGCAGCCATCATCGACTAATGTCGCTGACCCTTCAAGTAGTTTCGGCACCCGCTTTGCAGACAGCAGTTGCCCGCTTTCATTATCAAGTATTCCCCATGCCCGGTCACCCGGTATGACATCTGTGACTTCTGTGGAGGTTAGCTGTTCCCCTTGAAGGGACTTAACCGGATAGCGCCATAGTTGTTCAATCGTTGACATTACCAAGGGTGATCGGTGCCGTCCCAGCGGATAAACCGCCCAGAGTCTTCGATAGTAAGCGCTAGCAGTGAATTAACGATTGCTCCTGCGGAATCAGCGACTTCCATCTCGGCAGCATCTGTTCCCATATCTGTCTTTACCCAACCCGGATGCAAGGCAACGAATGATACGTTCTTATTTGTTGACGCTGACATGACAGTAATCATGTTCAATGCGGCTTTTGACACGTTGTAGGCAACATCGAAAGGCATCGCAGCTCCAATAATCATGGACCCGAGCTGAGATGACGTGTTCAGTACGACGGGATTATCGCCTGCTTCGAGGAGGCCTATGACGCTTCGTGTAACCATCATGGGGCCTAGAGCGTTGATTCTCGTCTCCTCGAGGACTATTTCATTATCAACCTGCCATGGGTTGCATTGTCTCCGGTCAGCTCCGAGATCATTGCTGGTAATTCCCGCATTGTTAACGAGGATGTCTAGAGCGTTAGTGGTATTTGCGAGGTTCTCTCCAAACGCAGTTATTGAATCCTGATCGCTGATATCGAGTTGGAGGATACCTGCGGGCCCTGCTTCTTGGAGGTCGGTAGCTCCCTCTGGGTTCCGAACTGCTCCATATACTGTATGTCCTTGGCTAATAAGGATTCGCGCCATTTCTAACCCGATGCCCCGACTAGCTCCTGTGATGACTATTCGTTTTTTATCCATGCCCATACGATATAGCAAACCCAACGGAAGGAAGAATCAGAACCCGATTTCGTTACTTCTCAATCTGCGAAAGGAAAGCTTCCAATTGTTTGTCCATCAGGGTTATTGATCTGCTTTGGGTAAAACAGGAAGGTAACTATTGCGCCGAGAAAATATGCTGCTGTTCCAAGGACCCATACCCAGAGATACGCGTCCGCGAAATCTTCTCCGATTCTGTTACCGACGATCGCCGCTGCCAAGACCGCTCCGAGTGCCGACCCCAATCTTCTTCCCGTGTAGGAGCCTGATGTTGCGCTAGCCAACATCGTGTCATCGATCCCCATAAGAGTTGCGATCGTGGTTGTGTTTCCGATTGCCATCGCTCCCAAGCCGTACGCTAACAACCCAATCGCCAGATACGTATATCCAATGTCGATCAACCAGAACCCCATAAGTACGCAGGCGCCTCCGCTCCACAATCCACCGAAGACAATCATTGATCGAGGACCTCGCTTATCGACTATTTTTCCAGCAATCGCAGATGTCAATATTGGGATAATGTTAAGTGGTATCAGGGCAAACCCTATGCGAAGAGGTGTCCAATCCCAGACCTCCTTCATATAGAGAGGAAGTCCAAAATAGATTGAAAAGAATCCAATTTGACAAAACACTGACCCTAAGCAGCCAATATTGAATGAACGGCTGGTAAAGATTTTCGGATTGAGAAGAGGGTAGGGGTGTGAAGAGTTTCGGTAAACCAATACCGGGGCAGACAAGATAAAGAAGGTAAGGCAAACCAATGTTGGCGTCGCGCTCCACCCCCAATCCTGCCCCTGAACCAATACAAGCGTGAAGCTCGCAACGGTCATCGTTGCGAGTAGTGCAGCGAAGATATCAATTGGGGTTGAGTCTCGTTCCTCCTCATCCTTCCCAAGGACCGACCATCCGGCACCGAGCGTTACAAGAGCGGCAATGCCAGTAAAGATGAACACAGCCCGCCAGTTGAAAATTTCAACAAGTCCAGCACCTATTGGGCTTGCGCATAATCCTGCTCCAGCACCTATCGTTCCCCACACTCCGAATGCGTACGCTCGCCGGGAATGTGGAAATTCAACCAGACAGATTGCAAGAGCTGTCGGGGATAGCATCGCTACACCCATACCTTGCAGTGCCCTGAATAGAATCAGAGCCCATACGTTTGATAACAGGCCGCCGAGAATAGCCGCAATCCCATAGATCATTAGTCCACTAAGAAAAACCTTCCTGCGTCCGAATCTGTCGGCTGCTCTTCCAGCAACGAGAAGAGCAGAAACCATAACAATAAAGAAAGCTGAAACTATCCACGACAGGGTCGTACGCGAAGCCTGATCACTGAAGCGGTCTTCGATGAAGGGAAAGGCCACGAACATTGCACCACTATCGAGGAGAAGTAAGAACATTGAAGATGAGCAAACGAAAAGGACAACCCAAGCTCTTCTGCTTATCGGTTCTAACTCCTCGAGGTGATTCGGAGTGTTGATATCGTTCAAATTTACTCTGGTAGGGGGTAGTGGACCCCTGGAACGCCAGCTTCAAGGGCTTGATACCAGTCGGGTCGGGGTTGGACAGGCTCGTAGGATGTTGGAATCATCGGCGTGTCAACATTCCATTCGTGATGGATAGGTGGGATCTGGAAGCTTCCGTTTATTGCATTTGTTCCGCCATCAACGAGAAGGTCGACGCCAGTTATGTAGCTGGCCAGATCTGATGCAAGGAACATCACCGCGTTAGTTACTTCTTGAGATTCACCTACTCGACGCATCGGAGTGCGACTTGCGATCCACTTGTCAATCCCCATCGCTTCTAAAGCAACTCTTGTCATCTCGGTCACAATGAATCCAGGGGAGACTGCGTTCACTCGTACCCCTCTATCTGCCCACTCGGTTCCGAGTTGTAGGGTCATATTTCGGAGCCCTCCTTTTGCAGCGCTGTAGGCGATCACACCGTTTTCACTTCCGCCGCTTCCAAGGATTGATCCGATATTGACGATGGATCCTGACCCATTCTTTAACATATGTCGGCCGCATTCTCGGGCGTAATAAAAAGCTCCAACGAGGTCAACAGAAACAATTTGATTAAACGTTTCACTGTCAAAGTGCTCTGGAGCGACGCCACGCATATCAGCTATGCCCGCGTTATTGACAAGAACATCTATTTTTCCATGCTCTTCGATACCTGCACTAACTACATTTATTACATCTTCTTCTATAGAAACATCGCCAGGGACAGCTGTAACTTTGCTTCCTTTTTCTCTGCAAGTAGCTGCTACATTTTGAAGCAAATCCTCTGTTCTAGCTGTGAGAATCAAATCGGCGCCGGCCTCTGCGAACGAATAAGCGAATTGTTCTCCAAGCCCGTAGCTCGCTCCCGTGATTAATACTGTCTTTCCTTCGAAGTTAAACATTTGTTACTTCCCCTTCTATTTTCAATATCTTATGAGACGTTCTTGAACTATTAACCTCTGCCGACGAGATCAAGTTGTCCTAGGATTTCCTGTTCTCTTGCGATTCGTGATGTTAAGACTTGTTTGAGTTCCCCGAGTTTTTGATTATCTCCGGATTCAAACGCTTCATCAATCGCTTCGGCTAATGCTTGGGAGGCCTGTGAGTAGCGTTCCGCCACATCGCAGAGAAGTAAGCTCTCTCCTTCAATTTTGCTGCGTTCTTGGCCAATAGCGTCTTCTATTTGCGCAATTTCCTCTACCATCCATGCTATTTCTGAAGCGCTCCGG
>PBPU01000125.1 GCA_002724825.1 Acidimicrobiaceae bacterium | reverse complement strand
GTACATCCGTATAGATGGGGGGCAGCTTGCATGGCATGGCCATATTGATGAACTCAACCTCTAAAAAGCATCACTGGGTTTAGAAAGAATTATGAGCGACGATATCTACGTTCATGGCCACCATGAGTCGGTCCTGAGATCACACACCTGGCGAACCATTGAAAACTCTGCAAAGTATCTAGAGCAACACCTTGAAGATAACTCCATCCTTCTAGATATCGGGTGCGGGCCAGGAACAATAACGATCGATTTCGCCAAAAGAATTAGGAAAGGAACTGTCCTAGGCATTGACATCTCTGATGAGATCATCAATAAAGCCCGAACCGCTTCCGAGGAATTCGATTTCGACAACTGTTCATTTGATACAGGAGATACATACCATTTGGACTTCGCAGATAACACTTTCGACATTGTCCATGCCCACCAACTACTTCAGCACCTTACTGACCCCATTGCCGCCATTAAAGAAATGAAAAGAGTGGTTCGACCCGGAGGGATCGTAGCTCTCCGTGACGCCGACTATGGGGGAATGATTTGGGCGCCGACAGATCAGAAACTCAACCAATGGATGGACCTTTATCAACAAATGACCAAAAAAAATAACGTTACGGCAAATGCTGGACGACATCTTTTCTCCTGGGTTTCACAAGCATCGTTCTCTTCTGTCGAAGTAACGAGCTCTACATGGACATTTGCCACCCCGGATACCAGACAATGGTGGGGTGGTTTGTGGGCGGAACGAATACAGAAATCAACTTTCTCTGATCAGGTTTTACAACACAACTTAGCGACTCAAGGTCTTCTCGATGACCTATCTAAAGCTTTTAAAAAATGGGCTGAGCAGCCAGACGGTTTCTTTCTTGTTCCTCATGGCGAGATAATTGCAATCAAGTAAACCTGATAAGGCTGAGTTGTGATTTTTTGGCTTTATGCATCTGACATAATCTAATCGGTGCCCTAGATTGGTGAAGATTAAGGGGGCTATATGGAGATTGGTTGGTTTATCGACGATTCACCGTCTAAGTCCTTCCCTATCTATACAAGAGGAAATGTAGGAGAAGTTTTCCCCGACCCTGTCTCACCATTAACTGCTGATCACACATGGCACGGTGCTGGAGATATCGGAATAAGAGATTTCATGTACCGCTTCACAATTGATCCAGATGAGGTTGACCCAGACAATAAGTTAATGCCCGTAGCAGATGCCCACCGATAAACCCTGTCCCGCCTGTAAGCATAACTTTCATAAATCCCCCTTGTTACAGCACAGTATTCAGAGAGTAGCCGCTCAAGTCATTGCTGTCGCTTTCCACATATAGCAGTCCTATCAAGTCACTACCTAAGATAAGTAGGTGGACCAATTTAGAGATTTCTATAGAGACTTCAAAAACGGGATAATAAGTGCAGAGGATTACTGGCCTTTATGGCGAAACGTTTGGGATCACTGTGAGCATTTCACTTCCTACTTCGAAGGGAACCTTTCAGAGCGTGACAATGTTCTCGGAGCGCTTTTCTCTCAACATACTCACCTTCGATCCAAGTTCATGACACCAGAAGAAAACCTTAGACTCTTATCTCTCACTGAGTATGTAACTATTTTTAGAGGAGGGCAGCAGGCAAATATATCAGGGTGGTCATGGACACTTGAACGAGAATACGCTGAAAAATGCGCTCGATCCGGAGCTTCCGATAACCGCCCTCTACTTGCAGTAGTGTCTTCCCTTTCATCAGCAGCGGTACTCGCCTATATCGAGAAGGAAGGGGCTTCAGAACTGATAGTCGATCCTCTGACTATCACAATCGAAACAGGAGACTGTGCAAAAATTGCTTTTGAACGCCTCTAAAGGTCACTTCAACTATCATTGGGCATGCTTTTCTTTCGAACTCTTAAAATTCTTTTCACCCTCTCGTTAATTGCTGCTCTATGCGCTAGCTGCTTTAAAGCTGACTTCTCTATGGTTGTGAATACAGATGGGACTGGTTCAATCGAGGGAAGCATGGCGATTAGCAAAAAACTAGGAGAAGTTTTTGGTGAAGAATCAACAGATACCGAAGCGTTTGATTGTGAAACTGCCTTTGAGGGAGAAGACACTGGGGTAAATTTATTTGAAGATATACCTGGCAATGCAACTGCTGAAGAATTCGAAGATGATGAGTGGTGCGGATTTAGATTTAGCGCAGACTTTACTGGATTTGGTCAAAGTTTAATTGATGCAGGCGATGATAGTTTCCCATTGAGCGTTGACGGAAATATCCTCACTTTTAAATGGGACGAAATGCTGGATGATGGATCTGGACTTGATAATGATTCTGCCTTGGGAGATGACGACATGGACCCCCGTTTGCTTCTGACGTTATTGGGTATTCCAGAGCCAGAGTATGTGATCTCGTTAGAGCTTCCCGGCAAGATCATGGAACATAACGCGGATGAGCAGGTTGGATCACGCTTAACATGGGAGATAGATCTCTTCGAAACATTAGATGGTTCTGCCGCAATACCATTTGCAAAGGCAAATATTTCCATGACATCGGAAAGCACAGGCAGCGGCGGTCTAAGAATCCTATGGATCATCATAGGCGTTGTTGCCGGGGTCTTAGTTCTAGCAAGCCTGAAATTCCTTCAATACCAGCGAGATCGTGACACAGAAGAAGACATTCTATAACTCGGCTATTTAAGTTGTTGTATTCTCCCACCTACTGTGTGGGTCCAAACCACCGATATGAATTTTGCCAGTAACCCCTTTCGAATCGTCAAAGAAGTACAAGCGAGGTGCCGAGGTACCTCCAAATTTAAGGTGAGCCTCCATGAATATCTTCCCAGTCGGGTCAAGTTCGGTCGCTACTGGGAGGATACGTTGGCTCTTCAGCCGTTCATTACTGTGGACAGTTTCTGATTCCCGCATTGAGATGTTCTGCGCGTGCCAAACGAAAGCATCGCCACTCGTTTCACACCATTTTAAAAAATTCCCATTAAATTGAGATTCAGCAAATACGTTGAAGGCCAATAGTGCGTCCCAAATTGATCTCCCCCAAGTCCGTGATCGTTGGTTCCCTTCGAGGTCTTCGAGCATATTAGAAACATTATGTGGTATTTCAACTTTTCTAAGAACAGTTCTCCCTCTTTCAAGGGCTTCCGTAATTGACGAAATTGAATAGACAGACTCTTTACGCATACGTTTAAGATTTTCAGATAAAGCAAAATCTATAAAACGTAGCTCAACGTCAGTTCGCTCCTCCTCGGCAGCTACCCGTTTTGCACTTTCTTCATCAAGAAGCCCCCTCCACCAGTCTTCCGACTCTTGCATCATTCTCTTTGTATTCCGTAGCTGATCTTCAAGGTGATCGATTGCTTCAAGGTCATGATCCCTATCCGAATGCAAGGAGGCCACAGTCTGCCGCAGACGCTCATTTTCTTTAAGTAAATTCTCAAAATCTATATTTTTTCTGTCTTGCATCTTTTGGTCATCAGGACTTTGGAAACCTCGGAGAAGGCGCGCGCCCTCCTCACAGACCTGAGGCACTGGAGTAGCGACAAGGCTTGATTGAAGAGCTTGAAGAACTCTTGCTGATATCTTCTCATGTTTTGTTTTTTGAATATTTGCTGCACTTATAGGCGGGATGGAAATTACATTCCGTGAATCTTTCGTAGCAGGTGGATATATCCGGATTTCGCCTGGGTACAGAGATAAATGGCTTCCTATTCCATTTTGGAACCTCCCGAGATCGCCCGGAGGAAGATAAACGACTAAGGCTGAGCCTGCGAACTGTTGCGCAAGAAGCTTTGCGAGCTTCTTCTGGTCTTCTTCGCGAAGCGGGTCATGAGCGATGCAAATAATTGCTGCTTTGCGATTCGATTGAGGTATCAACTTCACAGCAGCTGGGCCGGCAATTTGTACTCGGCTCTGAAAACGTATTTCCCCACGCCTTGGATTTCCATGATTTTTTTCAGAGTCATCTATAAGGTCTTGAATTAGGCTCTGGATCTTATCCATCGATTCCAGTTCAGTAGACGAAGAAAAATTCTCTACATCAACCCAGACATACTGTTTCTCATCACGACGAGTAACTCGTATCGTAACCCGTCTATCCCTTTCAAAGCTTGATCGCATCTCTGTTACAGCAAGACCACTATCCCCGCTTGCATTCAACACTTCTACTGACTGCGGGGCGCTCCAGTTAGAAAGAGTTTCTCTAATTGAAGCTTCTGGGTCTAGCCTTGACTCTTGCCAAAGAGCACGATACATCAACTCCATATACAATTTCCGCCTTTGTTGAAGTAGAAGCAAAGAATGTTCACCCTGAAGAAGCTATCCCTTCACCTAAGGTTGCTATGAAATAGCAGAAGCGAACTCCTGCTGAGCAGCTTCCATATTTCCATTATTCGCCCATAAGTCCACAACAGTCATTGCAAGAATCTTCGCCCCATCAATCACACCGCTATCTCCTGATTCACTTCGAGCATGATTCGCAAAATCCGGAGTGTGTATCGGCACCCCATAAGGAGCCACGCTTATCATCGGATGTATAGAAGGAACTAGATAACTCACATTCCCCATATCTGTACTACCTACAACTTTGTTCTCGCTGTCGGGTTCAATCGGGTCCCTTCCCAACCGATGGGCATTTGAAGCATACAACGTGCAAATAGTTTCATTGTCAACCATGTCCGCATAATAGGGGTCGACCCAAGAGTGTGACATCGTACACGAAGATGCCATGGCTCCAGCTTCTAAGCAGCTAAGAACCCGTTTCTTTAAAGGTTCCAAAGTCCTCATGTTTTTTGAACGAACATACCATTCCATCGAAGAATATTCAGGAACAATATTTGGCTTTCTTCCACCATCAGTAAAAATACCGTGTATTCGTTCATCTGGCCTAATGTGCTGTCGAAGGGCAGCAATATTTTGATATCCGAGGACTGCTGCGTCGAGTGCGTTTTTCCCTCTATGTGGAGAGGCAGCAGCATGAGCTGCTTGTCCCTCGTACTCAACTTGGAGCCGGTGAATAGCTATAGTATTCATT
>PBPU01000112.1 GCA_002724825.1 Acidimicrobiaceae bacterium | reverse complement strand
CATATGCGGGGGTTGCGAGTTCCGTTATTGTCCATTCGGGTAAGAGACTATTGACCCTAATTTGATGGCGGGCCAAAGCAACGGCGAGCGCCCTGACGAGCCCAGTTACACCTGTCTTCGCGGTTCCATATGCCTCGTTGCCTCCAGCTCCGTGGACTGCTGACGTTGACGATACGGCCACAAGGCTACCGCCCGTTCCTTGATCGATAAGATGACGTGCCGCCTCACGCAACGTTAAAAAAACTCCGTCGAGATTAACGGCCATAATTTTCCGCCATTCTTCAAGACTCACGTCTACAAACGGGGTTCCAGTACCTCCGCGTCCAGCGTTTGCGAACAACCCGTCAATCCTTCCAAATGCGCCGAGCGTTTCCTGCATGCACCGCTGAACATCCTCTTCGGAACTGACATCACAAGTGAACGCATGGGACTCAGCGCCCCTTTTCTGCAAAGTGCTGATCGCAGCTTCACTTTTTTCCGTATTTCGAGCCCAGATAGCAATAGAGCCACCCGCATCGGCAATCCCTTCAGCGAGTCCGAGGCCGATACCACCATTCCCACCAGTAATAATGAACACCTTTCCAGATAAGTCAGGCATCAGATCCTCCTTGTAATAGCGGCGCGATTGATTCAGCGATGAAAGTCACGTGATCTAGGTCATCCTCATCAAGTACTTGAAGGTATATGCGCGTTGCGCCGGCCTCCTGAAATGCCAGTATTCGGCTGACCGCCTCATCAGGCATTCCTGCGACACCACTTTCTCTCAGTTCAGTTGGGGAACGACCAATTCGCTCAGCACGTTTCGTAAACTCCTTCTCCGAATCGGACACGCACACTACCTGAGCTACAGAGAAAATAATGCTCTCAGGGTCACGGCCAATAGATTCACATACTTGGGATACGCGCCCAACCTGTTCCCTGAAACTATCTGGTGGTCTGAACGGTAAATTAAATTCATCGGCAAAGCGAGCAGCTAAATTCGGTGTCCGTTTCGGGCCACCGCCACCAATAATGATTGGGATGCCAGGGGCCTGGACTGCTTTGGGGAGAGCCGGGCAATCTTGAAGAGCTACGGTCATTCCCTCAAAATCAAATGACTTTTCCGCTGGTGTATCACGGAAAAGACGCAGGATTTCAAGTTGGTCTTCCATGCGGTCAAATCGTGTTTTTAATGGAGGGAATTCTATCCCCAACGCCGCATGTTCTCGGTCGAACCATCCCGCGCCAATTCCAAGTTCTAATCGCCCCTGCGACATTTGATCAATTTCAGCGCTTATGACGGCTAGTCGCCCAGGATTTCTAAACGTCGATGCGCAGACAAGTGTTCCGAGTCGTATTTCGTTTGTGTCGCGTGCTAAACCAGCAAGCGTCGTTAAAGCATCAGTTGGACCCATTCTTGGATCCGCGTCACCCATCACGTGATAATGGTCACTGACGAAGAAGCCATCAAAACCCAAATCTTCAGCATGGGTCGCGAGTGTAGAGAGTCTTTGGTAACCAGCTCCTTGCTGTGGTTCAGTGAAAATACGGATCTTCATGAGCGGAGTCAGTCTCAGAAGATACTAGTTCTCAGAATTCAGTGCTGCTTCTAAAGCGGCGGTCTGATCGGCAGCCCATCGCATTGAAAGAGGGGACTCTGCGACAAAGCCGTTACTTCCATGAAAGGCCCCAGGGTAGACATGAAGTTCTACGGGAACGCCTGCTTGGGATAAGCGTTGGGCGTATTCAATGTCTTCATCTACGAAAATATCCAATGTACCCACGTTGATGTATGCAGGAGGTAGACCAGAAAGGTCGCTGGCAATACTAGGAGAGGCATATAGTGATACATCAGCTCCACCAAGGTATGCCTCCCAAGCAGCTATATTTGCCTGCCTATTCCATACACGTGTATCTGATGTGCCGAAACTACTTGGGGTTTCGTTTCGGTGATCAAGCATTGGGAAGACCAGAAGCTGGAAGATCACATTAGGGCCGCCGTTATCTCTCGCCATTAGAGCTGTTCCAGCTGCAAGCCCACCGCCAGCTGAGGCGCCGCCGATAGCGATCCGTTCAGACGACACTCCTAAGCTGCTGGCGTTTTCACTAAACCATTTCAGTGAAGCGTAACAGTCATGTAACTGGGCAGGGCAGGGGTCTTCAGGGGCCAGACGGTAATCAACCGAGACCACGACACATTGATGTTCTTGAGCCATGGGAGTGCATACGTCGTCGTCCCAATCGGCTGTACCAAGCACCATTCCGCCTCCATGGATCCATAAGATCCCAGGCGCTTCAGGAGGAAGTGATGTGGGTTTGTAGACTTTCACGCGCACGTCAGGGTCGCCGTTGAGGCCTGGAATGTGCATTTCTTCTATAGATATATTCGCTGGCTGTTCAAATGCTGGCATTTGAGAAAAGAGCTCCTCAATACCCTCCCGTGTCGCCGAGATATCTGTCAGGTCCAGTAATTTCTCTGGAAGTACACTTAGGACTGCACGGTGCATTTCATCTAGTTCAGTTTCAAAATCAAAACTTCTTCCTGTCATGGTTTCTCCTTGTTCTCTAGGAATCATACGCATCGTAAGAGATTCCGTCTAAATCAAAATCTAAAACTAGCTGTGGTCAGATCAGGTGTCAGGCGCATTTAACCGGCGAGGATATCGCGGCCTTTTTCTCGCGCTAACGCCATGATCGAGTGGTCGCCCTTCCGCCAAAGCACAGTGAGTTTTACGCCAGTGAGAAGCCAGCCAGTGGGGGATAAGTCACTTCGGACAAGGGAGTCATCATAGAATCCGCCCAGAGTAAACCAAGAATCTTTTTTATCTGGCTCATACACATGGTGGGCTTGCATTTACATGCGGCACGTGGCAGAGTCCCCATCGATGACTGCTAGGGGATTCGTCATCGTATGCTGTGTCGCAGCTAATCCCACAAAGAGAGGCTGGACACGCCTGACCCACTGATCGCCTGCTAACAAGCTTGGCTCAACAACAGACGACCCTTCATAGGAAGAAAAATCGATCTCTACCTCATCGGCGAATATTGACCTGTACAGGTCAAAATCTTTGGTGTCTATCCCTAGAGCGTAATGGTAAATAGTTTCAGCAACCGCTAATTTATCCTCTGCGAGTGAAGCATCATGTGTCATGGTCTTTCTCCAAAATCAGGACCTTCTTTTCTTGTCCGTTTCAATTCCCAAAATCCCGATGTAGTAGTCAGAGTCACTACACTATCCCACATTTTAAGGCTCTCTTCTTGTTCAAGTACTCGGGTGATGACAGGGCCAAATATTCCGACTTTTTCTCCTTGGTCGTCTGTAAAGGCGATGATAGGCGTTCCGATGTCATCACCAGCTAGCTCAATGCCCTCATCCATGCGGGCACGGATTTCTTCATCAAAGGAGGGATCCTCATACGCTGCGGCATGGCGGTTATCAACTCCGATTGCATCGAGCACTTCGCTAAGATCAAAGTCGAGGAAATCTCTGTCGTGGTGGATTCTGCGCCCTAATTCCCAGTAAAAACGTTGAACAGCCTCGCGTTCCTCGGTTTCGCGGATGGACTCCATCACTCGCAGTAAGTTATGAGAACGCACATACCAGGGGTAACGGCTACTGTCCTTATCAGGATTATTTTTGAAATAGAGGCTTATTGGCTGCCACGTGATCGTCAAGTCACGATGAGGCTGTACTCCGTCAACGACCCACCTGGCCGTAACCCAACACCACGGTCATATTGGGTCAACCCAGAATTCTATCTCCACCGTATTCCTCACTTACCAAATGAATGTCATGGCCGGACAAGAACTTTCGTATGTTCTGATTGGCCTGTAGCTAGCTCGGCAAATGTTTCTGCAATATCTGCTAGGTCTATGGTTCCGGAGTGTAAAGCGTCTAAATCTATCCTGCCGTCGCTCACATACCCCATCGTCATTTCAAATTCCTCGTGCGTGTATCCAAGAGCAGCAGAAACTGTGATTTCCTTGTTAAGCCACTCTCGTGGTCTCATTGGAGCGTCCCCCATTGCCAGCCCAATTAAGGAAACCCTCCCTCCTCTTCGAGCTAAATCAACGGCGGATTGAACTGTCGCCGGGATCCCTGCGCATTCGTACACGACATCTCCACCTAGGCCGCCGGTGAGTTCGGCAACGAATTCTCTCGCGTCACTAGGGTCAATGCTGTGATGGGCTCCAAGGGTTAAGGCTAGATTTCTTCTAGTTTCGTTTGGCTCTACGACGATAGTGGTGCCAGCTCCGGCGGTAAGAACCCATTGCAAGGCACTTAGTCCAATTGGTCCGGCACCTTGTATCACCGCCACATCACCCAAACGTGGGGCAGTGGCGCGCACAGCATGAAAACAAATAGCTGCAGGTTCAATCTGGGCTGCCTGTTCGTCCGTTAAGTCAGGATTTTTCACTGGGACAACGCGACCATGATGAATCGTGAGCTGTTCAGCGAAGCCGCCATGGGGCGTTTCAAAAGGCCCACGCCCGACCATCGCCGTTAGAACTGTTTGGCATTTGCTCATTTGTCCAGCGAGGCATGCGGGACAACTACCACAGGAAGGGGGAACAGCAATGATTACTCTATCTCCTTCAGCGACTCTGGTTACTTCCGAACCGGTTTTGGAGATAATGCCAGTCCATTCGTGACCACACGTTGATGGCCAAGCAGGCCCCGGGCTCTGATACGAATGGATATCAGTTCCGCAAATCCCGCAGAATATGATCTCCACTACAACCTTATTACTTTCAGGGTCAATGGGTTCAAATTCGACGAATTCGATCTTTTCCTTATCGGTGATTAACGCTGCTTGCATATGCTCAACCTAGTCTCAGTATCACAATACTTCATATCCGTCGGTAATCGGAACTTACCCACCGACCCTTCGGGTAAGAATGACCTTATCCCTTAGGTGCTAATTCATTTCGGATCGAACTGAACACTTAAGTCCGTTAATTACAACTACTTACACCCAGAAACCGTCTTCTTTGTTCCCCTTTACCTACGGACGACTGCGACTGTCACCGTTAGTCCCAGTCCCACAAGCATGAGAACGACTGCTACTTGCATTGGAGTGTGTTCTGAACCCGTAGCAGGAAGCTCCTCTTCTTCGGGGGCATCTTCATCGGTAAGGGCGATCTCTTCAACAGGATCTTCCTCTTCTGGTGTCGGCGTTGGGGCTGGTGTCGGCGTCGGGTCAGGGATGACTTCGACCACTGGCCTCGTCACATTCACAGCCTCGCCAAAGGCCAACATGATGTCTTGGCTGTCTTCATTGCCAATACCGAGATAGGTAACTCCGGGCCGTTCAAAGTCCAATTCCGTTACCCCGTCAGGCCACGCCACATAGCCATTTGCGTCAGTGACAGCAGTACTACCATCGCCGAATGTAATTGTCTCCCCGTAGATGGGTCCGACAGCACCAGTAATGACGATGCCCGAGTAGTCGGCCGAGTCAGCTACCGTCCACGGACCTTGCTTCGCTGTGGCTTCGATTTCTAGATCTAGTATTGCTTGGTTCGCGGCTGCCATGAGCGCTTCAGGGTCATCCGCATACAGGTAGGGTCCGCCCAAGTTGTCATTGAGGTTGAGCCATGTATCTATCGGCCCATCAGGATCCACCGCAGGGTCAGTTGTTGTATCCACACTGAAACCCGTCCCAGCGTCACTTACTGCTTCCGACGTGTTGTGGTTGGCCCATACAGTTGATCCGTTCGGGTCGGACACCCATTTCCAAATGAGTACTTGAGCAGCTGCGTAGACGGGAGCAGTATTTCCATTCGCACCAGTCATAGACTGATACGCATTTTGGTTTTCTGGAGTGCTGTTTGGATTCCCACCTGTTTCGATGTAACCCCCGTGATAATCAGCACTGTACTTCCACGCTAAGTAGGTGGCTTTGGCATCAAAGGAGAATGCGCCAAAGGGTGAACCAGCAAGGTTGAGAGGGACGCCGGCTTCCACACAGTACCCCAACGCCCGACACCACGGACCAGGAGTTCCCTCTACACAAGCGTCGTCTACACCGATGATGTGGAGCGCCCCGAAACCTCTACCAGTTTCACCATCGCCGCAGTCACCGTTCAAACAGCCCATAATCATCGTTCCCGCTAGCGTCGTTCCGTCTGTGGGATTGACGACAAAGCTGAGGGTGGGGTTTTCCGTGAAGAAGTTTAGGTCTGTGACTGTTATGACGCTTGCTGTTACCACGTTGTAGGTCTGAGCGGACGCTGGTGAAGATGTTAGTAACGCCAGAGGTGTGGCGGTAAGCAGCACCGACAAGAACGTCGCAACAAGTTTTTTTGACATAACGATTACATACGATAGCTATGCGCTACGAGTAAAGCAAGGGCTAGGAGACATAGTTCGAGCAGTACCAATACTGATGCTAGTTGGGAAGTATTTAGAGGCCGTTCCTGCTATGGCGAGCTCTCTGCCTTGCTTTTCTTCAGGTTCATAAGTTGGGCTTGCCCTAGCAACCTCTACGAGTCAAGAATACCCTTATCCCCTAGGTGGATGGTTTCGTTTGCGCAACGAACTGAACGCTTAAGCCCGATAGTTTCAACTACTTGCACCCTGAAACCGTCTTCTTTGTTCCCCTTTACCTACGAAGTGCTACGGCTATTATCGTTAGTCCCAGCCCCGCAAGTACGAGAACGACTGCTACGTGCATCGGTGTAGTCTCTGAACCTGTAGGAGGTAAGATCTCTGGATCCGGTGTCGGAGTGGCGTCAGTGATGAAAATAGATTCAGGAGTAGGAGTGGGATCAGGTGTAGCCGTAGCCGTAGCCGTAGCCGTAGGCGTAGGAGTGGGATCAGGAGTAGGAGTAGGAGTAGGAGTAGGAGTAGGAGT
>PBPU01000124.1 GCA_002724825.1 Acidimicrobiaceae bacterium | reverse complement strand
TTGATGAAAAAAAATTAGAAGAATTAATCGAGGGAATGGATAAGACAGGGATTGCTGCATTAGACCAACTAGATCCAGATGATATACCTTATATGATAGGTGAATCTGTTACCGCTCCAGAAATAAGATCGATGATTAGTCAGTTGAGAGGAATCCATAGATCAGCGTTGACAGGAGATAGTGTAAATTATCAAACAGCTCACTGGGCTAACGAATTAGCGGAATCACTAAATAAAGATTTGCTAGAAACTGTCGAAGAATCAGCGCCAGATTTATCTGACGCAATCACGGATGCCACTTCATTTAGCAGTTCCTACAATAGGATTTTTCGTAACGATACAATACAAAATATGTATTTAAAAAATTCTGCTGGTCAACGTAGGGTTAAGCCAGGAGAGGCATTAACAAGTGCAGGTTTGTTTAGAGTGGAAGGTGCTAGAGAAAGCCTGGACGATATTATATTGGCTACAGGTGTTGATCCTAAAACTTTGCAGCAAGTTGAAAATGCTGACCCAGTAGTTATTAAAGCTTTAGAGGATTATTTAACTTTTTCGTTAGTAGACGATGGTACATTTAATGTTGATAGTGCAAGAAAAATGCTTGTCGATAATGAATTGTTGTTAAGTCGCTTACCTGAATTTCAAAAAAGATTAAGAAATGTTGTTGAATTAAATGATCTTTCAGCTTTAAAAATTGATCAAACGAGGCAAGCGTTTGAACCAGCAAAAGCATTAGCAACAACATTCTTAAATAAGAATGTTGATGTGATAACGTCAGATATAATAAACAACCCCAATCCCACGGCATATTTAGCTAAAATTATGCGTGAAGTTGCCCAGGATCAAACTGGTGCTGCTCTTATGGGTTTAAAACAATCTTTTGCAGATTATATATTTAAAAACAGTCAAAGCAGTGCTCGTATGGTTATGAATGGACCAATGACCCGATTTGTAAGTGGTGCAAAATTAAACGATATTATGGGCAATGAGAACATGAGTGGACTCATTACAATGCTATTTACGCCAGCTGAACAACGAAGGTGGAATCAGATACGAGCCACCGCTGAACGTGTAAGTCGCAGACAATCTGCTTCAGGAACTGCTGGGCCGATAGACCGAGATTTAGCAAGTCAATTTATGTCAGGTACTGCAGCGATTGGAGGTGCCATTGTCGGAGGTGAGGCAGGATCCGCGTCATTAGGTGGATCGTTTCAACTTGCTAACCGTTTTGCACGAATGTTTGAAAATACTTATAAAAATTGGATAAACGATCCGACAGCTGTTTTTATGAGAGATGCAATTTTTGATCAAACTAAATTAGATGCGTTGTTTGAAAACTTAGCAGAGGAAGGAGCTGACATTAGCGCATATTCTAGTTTCTTACGTGATCAAATGACTAAAGTAGGTTCAAGACCTTATACTTATAGTCCTCTTATTCACGGCATTAATCCTGCTGATGAAAAAGGTGAAAATGAAATGTAAAAAATGTGGGAACACATGTGGTAACAAAAAATAAAAATCGCTACAGGCCCCGCAAACACTGGCTTCTCGATTCCGGCCCCGGGCACCATTTAGGCATTACAAGCAATAACCTCCAACACCAAAAACTTTCCTAAGTCATTAAAATACATAGATTTACTTGTTTCCTCCCACAACATGCGTTAACCTCATGAAACTAAAAAAATGTGGTAACAAGTGTGGTAACGATGACAAAAAAGAAAGCTGAACTGAAAGATATTCATATAAGACGTTTAACGAATAAGATTGATAAAGATGGTAACCCAATAGCAACAAGACATATGGTAGGAAATCCGTCTGGTTTGCATTTGTTTATGAAACCCAATGGTTCAAAAACTTGGGTACTAAGAAAAAAGATTGCGGATAAAAGGCGTGATATTGGACTAGGTGCTTATCCTGATATTTCTTTAAAACAAGCGAGAGATTTAGCAAAAGAAAATATTGCTTTGATAGAGCAGGGTATAGATCCCACGATAGAAAAAAGAAGACGTAAAGTAGCTCTGCGAAAAGAGCAAAAGCAAGAAATAACTTTTGCAGAATTAGCTGAAGAATTTAAGCAAACAAAAACAAGAGAATGGAAGTCGCTGAAGCAAGTAAGGCGGTTACAGCAATATTTAGATGATTATGTAAATCCTTTTATTGGGCATCTAGCTATAAAAGATATAGATAGAAATCATCTAATAGAAATGTTGAAACCAATATATCACCGAATTAATCCAACCGCTTTAAGGGTTATTAATTACGTTGAAGAAATTATACAGCTTGGGATTATTAGACAGTTACGGAATGAGGACAATCCTGCTCGTTGGAATAAAAATCTAGCTTTAGCTTTTCCAAAATCTACTAAGGTTCACAAGGTTAAACATCAACGATCTGTTAAATACCAATTAATGCCAGAGTTTATGCCAAAGCTTTTGGCAATGGCTAAGACAAGACCAGAGGCAGCTTGTCTCGCATTCCAAATATTGACGGTAGGAAGGCCAGGAGAGACTAGATTAGTTGATTGGACCGAAATAGATATAGCTCAGAAAGTTTGGTTTGTACCAAATTCAGATGAAGAACTACGCAAAAGCGATAGAGAATGGATGATTCCGCTGTGTAGTGAAGCGATAAAGATTTTGAAGAATCAAGAACCACAAAAGAAAGGATTAGTGTTTCACAATAATGGCAATCCGATTCCTGACAACTATATTTCCTGTATACCTGATGCCCTTGGATATGATGGCGTTGCTCATGGTTTTAGATCAACTTTTACAACCTGGGAGATGGAGTTAACAGACAGGCAGTGGTCACCAGATGCAGTTAGATTAGCAATGAAACATGTGGATACAGATTCTACCAGGGCAGCTTATGCAAGGGGCCAGTGTTACCCAGAGCGGATCCGTTTAATAACAGCCTGGGAGGAATGGTTGTTTAAGGGAGAGTTGCACGACAATATTATTCCAATAAGAAGAAACGCTGGTTAAGATGCCAGCGTTTCTATTACATAGTTTTTAATAGCTTTGTTAAGCCAGCGTGTCGTATTTTTACCTATTTTAATTGGTTTAGGAAAAGGATTGTCAGGATCTTTAGACCACGCCCATATCGTTTTTCTAGTTGTACCAAAATATCTAGCTAAAACTTTATCTGAGCTGTAACCGTAACCATTTATCAAGTCTGCAATTTGTTCATTGTATTCATTCATTAGTGAGTACTCGTTGATTCGTTTATTTTAGAATGCTCTCTATAAGTTATTTCTGCTAATTCCAGCCATTGGTCCTTTGTTATAGCTAGTCTCAAGCTCATTTGAGCTGCCATCGAAATAAAGCAAGGTACTAACATGTGCATTGATTCTGTTCTTAACTCAGACTTTTGTTCCATAGCATCTGATATGTGACCAATGACTCGATCCATTTCCTTTGCAAACTCAAGACCCTCTACCAAGTGTTGTGCTTCTTCTGATAAATCATTCATTCGCAATAGCTCCTAAAGCATCCGACATTAGGACACCCTGTAATTAATTCTTTATAGGCTGGTTCAAAATCCACAAAATCAAACCCACAGTGTGGGCAGATACAACTCAAGGGCATGAATGTTAACCAGGGAGAAATCTCTTTCTGTTTCGCCAGAATGTCATCGCGTTTCTGGCGATCAGAAAGAGTAGGCCGTGGATGGAGATCTTCGGTCGCCACCTCAATATCCCCTTGATCTTAGACACTGACCAGAGTAGTCAGCGAGGTATCTGGGAAGCCACGGCACTCCCAAGATTCTAGAATGGCGGTTCATCTTCAGTGTCGCTATCATTATTATTGCTTTTACCGCCTATGAAAGTAAATGAGTCTAGATTAATCTCGCTGGTATAAACCTTCTTGCCATCCTTTTCATAGGATCCGTTGCGGATCTCGCCCTCAATGGCTAATTGATCTCCCTTCTTCACATATTCCTGCAAGACTGTGCCTGTTTTTCCCCAGGCCACAATGTTGTGCCATTGGGTTGGTTTGTCTTTTCCTCTCTGCGTTGCTAGGGAAAACTTAGTGACTGTGGTGTCTTTTACTTCTGATGTCTCTGGATCTTTGCCCAGGCGACCGACCAGCATAGCTCTATTCATTTCTTGCTCCTCAAGTTTTTAATGTAATCTCTTATTTCATCGTTTAACTTTTTAACCTCAGACTCTAACGTGTCCAATTCGGCCTTTTTGGGCCGATATGGCACGATAGCGATCCTTTTGTCTGGTTCGGTCATATCTGGGAAATAACTGACGAAATCAACCGTGTGATAACCTTCAGACCTGAACACGCACAGTTGCGCTTGCATTTGAATCAGGTACCGCTTTTCCTCAATCTCACCTTCAAGGACCGCCATGTGCCGCTCAATGGTGGTAGGGCATTTCACTTCTATCAGAGCGGATCTATCTTCATAGATCCCATCAGGACTTGCCCCAAAATAAGCTATCTTTGGATGTTTGGTAAAAGGCATGTCAATGATCTCCAACCCTTTAACAGTCTCCGCTATCTCTAAAGCTTCTGGTTCTAACCTGTCACCTCGTTCCATCTGCCAAGTTTGAATCTGCGGATTTGCTTTGCCGTTCATCCGTTCTGCACCCTTTTTCCTAATGTAGGTTTTTCTACCCTTGGGACCAGAGATGCCATCATTGAGATCGCTGGCTGAGATGCAGCCAATGCGATCTGGATCGTTCGCTGGATCCTGCAGCTCATTTTTCTCGCGCATCGAATGCCTCCAGCCAATCAGGCATTGATGATTTTTCAATTGCATCGATGTACTTCGCAGGAGCAGTTTTCTTGTAATCAGCCCATTTCTTGAGAAAGGTGTCTTTTGACATAGTCTTCGCAGCAGAGTTTAATTTGCCCCAGGCGATCTTCTGAGCTTTTTTCTCAGCTTCTTCGTCCTCTGTAGCCTCTGGCGTATCAACAACCTTTAATTCAGGCTTTGCCTCTGGTTCTGGCTCTGACTTTGACTTGCTATATGTCTTAACTGTCTTTTGCAGGGCAAAGTAAATTTCGTCAGCAGAAGCATATTCGGTGCCGCCAGCAAGCCCTATACTAGAAAGGGCTCGTCCTATGGCACTTGTCTCGCAAAGCTCCATAAAACTTTTAGGATGCAGTTTTGAATGATCAAAGCGGTCGTTGGCGATACCTGATCCTCTGAGCCGACCACTTTCATCATAAATGGTAGCTTTGATGACGCAGGATTCATCTGGTGAATGAAAAAGGATCTCAGTGTTAATTCCCCAATCCTTGGTAATTTCATTGGTTCTGAAGTCTTCTATCCGTGCCACAACCATTTTGTACTCTTTACCGCCCGATACCTTAACGACTCCTGGCTTTTTCTTTGCTGCCATAAAATTCACCTCATGATTTTTTTAACAGACACTATGTGTGTCTGATTTACCTGATGAGTCTATTGATACCACTAATAGTCATATCAGAGCCTAAATTTTTTTAGAGGATGATATCTACCTGGATCACCCTGCCAATGACATGATCTTTATTTGTAATTTTAAAGATACGATCAGGGTAGTCAGGGTTGGTAAATTCGCAGTAATTGTTCCCTTTCCAGTTTGCGACATCCCAGCTTTTGCCTCTAAGCAAAAGCACAGGCTTGCCGATCTCAGGAGACTGCTCCACGTCAACATAGAGCCACGATCCGTCTGGAATGGCACTCATGGCTTCACCTTGCTGCTGAAGAGCGTAGGTGCTGTCTGAATGGTTCTGAGGACAATGTCTAAACTCCGTTATTTTCGGGGCCTTGCCTTTGCTGATTGCTGCTATCAAATCTACCACTTTATCACCTGCTAAAACTTTTACTTGCCTGAAGGCAACCTTAGAGGAAATGGGTAGATTTGCTGCTGCTGCCTCTATTTTGGCGGCTACTAAAGGTGAAATTTCATCAATCCTTACTTCTAGTATTTCTGCAAGTTCTGGTACTCGGTCATCAGGGATCAGACTTTCGCTTTTAGTCCCAGGCTTTGCTTTCATCCATTTAGATATAGCCGTTTGGCTAACTGGTGGGTTAAGAGCATTTGCGAGATCAATTTGATCAAAAGTCTCGCCCCTGGCATCCGCTTCAAGTTGTCTCTGTTTAAATATTTTTTCGAGTCGTTTAAAGTCTTCCATCTCCACATTATAACCATCAGTTATGTCAAATAACAAATGGTTTTTAAATCGGACAGTAAGTCTGTCAAAATTTTGGCGCTCTTAAAACCAATTTAGATTGTGTGTTTTAAAAATATTTTGAAAAAACACACAGCTAATGTGTGTTTTTTTTAAATGCTATGATGTTAGTATATGAAACCGTGGAATATAGGTATGCAAACGAAAAATTTAAAAACAGACGTAAAAAAAATACTAAAAGCAGCAAAGATGTCGTTATCAACAGCAAGTAAAAATATGGGTTGGTCACCGAATCGGCTAGGTCAGATTTTAAATCAGAGTGATGTCAGCTCTGATAATTTAGTTAAGATTTGTGATCATTTTAGGCTCGACATCTATAACTATGCAGATCCTGATGCTTTCCCATACTTTTGGCGAGTAAAACATCTTATGTCTGATTGCTCTATTCCCTATTTTAAAACAGTGACCATCACTGCAGGACACGTATTTGAAATTTACGGTGATGAGGAAATTAACTTTAAAGCTTGGGGAGAGTCGTATCGATTCCCTCCTGGCTCATCTTTAATCGTATCTGAAAATTACACAGACGATTTGATGGCTAACAGACTCTATGCGATTGCTGATAAAGATGGTGATCGATTCAAAATTGTGATGGGAGAAAAAGTTAGCGGAAAACCTAAGTATGTTTACTCTCTGGTAAGTGTTGCAGTTGCTGGGGGACCAAGAGGTAATAGGGGGAATATTGAATAAAGGCTGCAAACTGACCACAAAAAGAAACAATCGGACTAAACAAGTCGCGATTGTGAAAGGGCGTATTAAAGAGTTTAGGAAAAAGCGTGGATATAGCCAGGATGATATGGCTGAAGCTCTAGGAGTTCATAAAAACACGTACCAAAGTTATGAAAATCCAAACGATGAATCTCAGTTTTCTATAATACGGTTTTTCGAAATGTGTGAAATTTTAGGCATCGTTCCTGGGAATCTCTTTCCGTTAGGTGAGGAAACTATCCAAGCGATAAAAGAGGCGCAGGAGTTAGTTAAATATCTAGAACAAGCGCCATCTCACGCAAATAAAGCGAGAGAAAGACTTAACCGCTACGAATAAACTTTTTTTTGGAAATAGAGATGACCATTAGTCATATAGAAAAACTAACAAAGTCAGATGAAGAAAAGCCGATGGGAGACCACTTAACTTTGAAGCGGTGGATGACCCTGTACAACTTAGAGCAAGAAGAGGTTGCAGATACTTTCGGCATTACGCAACCAGCGGTTAGTAAGATGCTAAAGCTTGAGAAATTAAACAAGCGAATCTTTTACATCATTGAAGAACCTGAAGATTTTTGGAATCTGATTGAGGTTAGCAAAAGGCACAGTGGAAAATTTCCCTGGCTTTAACAAGTTGCAAGGAGTGCGGAAGCTAGGGGAGAACCAGTGGGCTTGTCAGTGTCCAGCGCATGAGGATTCCGATCCGAGCTTTTATATCAAGAGGGCAGAGGATCGATGGCTAGTGCATTGCCATGCTGGTTGCACGTTGGATGAGATCTGTGCAGCCCTTGGGATCAATAAAAGTGAGCTTTGGTTTGACGGTCGCAATGGACCGTCAAAACCAAAAGACAATATAGATTGGGAGTTAGAGGAAACCATTGTTTTTATCGGAGAACACAGCATTGAGCGACCAACAGGAAGAGATTGGGAGCGATACACAAGAGCAAAATTATTACTCGCCAGGAGAGGGTTACATCAGTCTCCACAGACAGATACGAAAACATTGGGTGTACGAAAACCCAGAGTATCTAAAGATTTGGATTGAGTTTTTGTTGTTGGCATCGTTTAAAAATCACGAATCAATATTTAATGAAGAGTTAGTTAATTTGAAGCGAGGGCAGTTCATTTACGGACGCGATTCCTTCAGCAAACGATTAGGCATTTCTCCCTACCGTTTGCGTAAATTCATTTCTATGGCAAAAACGTGCAACATGATTCGCCAGGTCAGAAGGCCAAAATATTCAATAATAACAATAACTAATTACAATCCTTTTCAAAAGTCGCCAGCAAAATCGCCAACAAGCCGCCAGCAAGCCGCCAGCAACCCGCCACATCATAATAAAGGGAATAAAGGTAATAAGGTAAATAATAAATCTGGATTGATGAAATATGACGAGAGTTTTGGCATATGAGTTTTGAAAAAGTTGATGTTACTGAGTTTACAAATGCCGAGCTGCAAGAGGCCATGTCAGTGGCCTCATCGCAGCGGATTAGTTCGTTTGAAGATATTGCTGAACGAGTTCATCATCGTATCGAAAATCCCAGGAGCACTTCGGGCTTTACCTTACCCTGGGGCAAGACCGTGGATCTTGTCAGGCTCAGAGAAAAAGAATTATCCCTGGTTGCAGGGTTAGCTGGTCACCGAAAAACTACTTTGATTAGTCAGGTCTTGTTATGGCTCTCGCAACAAACCAAAGTAGGGTTAGCCTCCTTTGAAATGGACCTTGAAGATGTAGCCGAGATAATGATCTGGCAAGCAGCTGCATCTGGATCCGCACCGTCAAAACAATTTGTGAATCACTTCTTAGACTATACCAAGGGCAAAATCTACGGTTTTGATTATCGTGGGACTGTGGCACCACTCATGGCCCTGGGCATTATTCGGGCAATGGCAGAGAAGGGCTGTAAAGTTATCTGTCTCGATTCGTTAATGATGTGTGGAATTAATAATGACCTGGATGCAGAGAGAGAGTTTGTCTCTGCCCTTACTGGTCTTGCTAGATCTCTTGATGTGCATGTGATGTTAGTTCATCACGCTCTGGAAAAGAAAAACGATGGAGAGGCTCAGATTCCTCAACGGCAGACTATTCGAGGTAATGGAGCTATTGTGGATCTATGCTCCACTGTTTTTCTTGTTTGGTTGAACAAGAAAAAGATGGAGATTATGCAGAAGCAAGAAAATTACCCAGAGCCACTTGAAGAGAAAGAGGCTGAATATCTAGAAACCCATTGCTGTCAAAAATTGATTGTCGCAAAGCAGCGGTATCACCCCTTTGAAGGTTCGATCAATCTCTGGTCGCATCCAAGTAGACAAATGCTATCGCACAAGGGTGCCAACTCTGTTGCATTGGATTTTGGAAAATGAAGCAGCATCAATTCTGGATAGTAAAAGATGATAACTCGCTTGCTTATTGCAAGAAAAAGTTAGAAGAGTTGTATGCTGAAAATGGTTATGTCGAGGTTGAATGGACCACGGCAAAGACGAGGACGCAACGCCAGAATAGGGCGTTGCATGTCTATCTAAGAGAGCTTGCTTTAACTTTAAATGAGAAAGGGCTTGATTGCTCGATGGTGCTTAAAGATGGTGTTACTGCGATTAAGTGGACGGATCATTTAGTTAAAGAACATATTTGGAGAGTCGTGCAGGAGGCGCAGACAGAAAAGAAATCGACCAGGGACTTAGACAGGTCTGAGCTTAGTATGATCTACGACATCATCAACAGACATTTAGGAGAAAAATTCGGAGTTCACGTTCCGTTTCCAGAAAGATGAAATTTTTAATAGAACTTGATGAGGCTGACGCAGAACGATTTTTAGAGTTGCTTGAGAGACTCGAAAATACTTTGGAGGCGTTGGAAGAACATGCCCAGACGTTGCAAGATGTGCAGAGCGAAAGTGGGGAACGGAGCGATAATAAGTAACCTTGTTGCTTTATGTTCCTGGGATTGTTTTAAGAAATATCAAAAATCGCATTACGCAAAGCAAGTGCATGACAAAGTTATGCGAAAGGATAGGGCAGACCGTAAAGAGAGACTGAAAACTTATAACGATTATGTCAAAGAAGCGCAGAAAGAATTTAATCACTACATCCGAGTCAGGGATAAAAACAAACCTTGTATTAGCTGCGGAACAGAACAGATGTCGGCAAAACGAGGAGGGGCTTTCGATGCTGGGCATTATCGCAGTCGAGGTTCAAGCCCAGCCCACAGATTTCATCTTTTCAATTGCGTAGGGCAATGCAAAAAATGCAATCGGTGGTTAAGCGGTGCGGTAGCTGATATGCGGATCGGTTTGATTAAACGGTTTGGTATCGAGCGGATCGAGGCGCTAGAAAATGACAACAAGGTCAGGAAGTTTACAGGTACTGAGCTGCAAAGAATTAAAAAGATATTTTCCAAGAAACGTAGGCTCTATGAGAAAAAGTTCAGATGATTGAGTACAAAAATAAATTTATCCACATAAAGATTCGGGAGCCAGATAATGCCGATGAGCGAAAACTTTTTTATGAGGATTTTGAAAGTGCTACAAGGCTTTGGGCAGCACTGGAGAACGTCACTTTACAACAACGAATGGAGGAGGAGGACATCAAATATGTACACATATTCGGCAAAGGTAAAACGAGTCATTGATGGCGATTCTGTCGTTTTTGATTGGGTGGATTTGGGGCTACATACTTTTGTTCATGATGAGTCATGTCGCTTACTGGGAGTTGATACGGCTGAAAAACGAGGGGGAGCAAAAGAAACAAAAGCCCTTGGATTGCTTGCCACAGAGTTCGTGCAAGAAAGATTGCCAGTTGGAAAAGAAGTCATCATAAAAACGGAGCTAGATCGTGCCGGTAAATTCGGCAGGATTCTAGCGACCATCTATCACCAGGGACTGAGTAAGAAATCATTAAACAAGTTGTTGCTTGAAAGAAAATTGGCGGTGCCTTATCACGGTCAATCCAAGAGTGAGTTGTTACCGCTGCATATGGCTAATTATAAACATTGGCAGAAAACGATAGAGAAAAGACAGTGAATAAGTTTGAAACGCTGAAAGCGCACATTTTACCGCTTTCAAAAGCAGACGAATTTTATGACGCAAAGAATGAGTGGAAGTTGATTGATATATACGTGGATGATGAATTTGATCATTGCCCCTGTGGGCAAAAGATCAAAGAGATCTGCATTATTAAAAATGTTTTGAATAAAAATAAAACTTATGTGGGGAACGTATGCATTAAGCAGTTTTTAGAGATTGACACTGGCAATGCGTTTCAAGGCTTGAGAAAAATCATTACTGACAGGGGAGCTAACTGTAATCATGATTTAATCGTTCATGCCTACCAGTTTGGCTATATCTATGACAATGAGTACAAGTTCTTAATGGATACGGTGTTAAAACGGTCTTTATCGTTTAAACAGAAAGAGTGGAAGCGAAAAATCAATAATAGGATAGTTAGGCAGACGGTAGTCAAAAAAAAGCCCCCAAAAGAGTCTGAGGGCTTCGATTTATAACGAACGGTTATTAAATGTGTCTGCCGTTAATCGTTAACGGTATTCCCTGGTATTTACAGTATCCAACAATCGCATAAAAGCCTGTTAAGCCATTTTTTGGATAACCCACTTCGTTAATTTCGACAGAAATATCATAGCGTGTGTCTTTGCAATCCTCTCCATGTATTTTCTTGTAATAAAAATAAAGCCAGTAATCATTTTCAGCCATGCCATCTGGCTGGATTGATATCCAACATATTTGTCCATCGCTATATGTTGTCGCTGGATCGCCTGACAGATTGGTTAAATCAGATATCGTTGCAGTAAATCTTGCGTCATCGATTAATTCTTTTTCTTTAATCAGGTGCATGCGTGTTGTCCTCTTTGTCTTTGATTGCATGGTAGCCAGATCGACCGAAATCAATCGCTTGCGCGATTAGGTTGTGAGCAGTCCTACTGTCCTCGCATGAATTCATTGCCAGGACCGTTGCGAATTCGATCATTGTGTGGACCAGTTCCTCTGGTTGTCCTCCAGCATCTGCAAAATTCCTTGCAGCCGCGGTTAGATCATCCCAGGCGTTCTCTCTTATTGTTTGTTCTTTCATTTGCGTATTTCCTCTTTAGTTGAAGTGGTTATATTAATTCTCTTACATCATGCCTTAGAGCAATGCGTATCTCACCGAGATCTATTATTGTTATTGGATCTCGTTGATGCCCTTTACGCGGCTGGGCCTTGTCCCAGCCGATGTAATTGAAGTCATCTAACTTGCCTTTAAAAAACTTGCCACGTTCAGCCCAGGCTGCGCTGTTGTTTTTAAAATCTTCTAAAGTATCCCTCGTTTCTACTGTTGTATAAACGAAATCACCATAGGCTGCATCGTAAACCTCTGAGTTAGTTGCCTTATCAAGTTTTTGTAAAATATCAGTTGGTATTGTCATTTGCGTATTTCCTCTTAGTTGTCTTGTTGTTCTAGTTGGTCTTGTATCAAGTTACGGCAAGTTGCTACAACCATCGCTAAAGTCATTGATGGTTGATCTACTCCGCAAGCGGTTAGGTAGTCCAGCATTTGGTCGAAGTTGTCATAGCCTCTTATCCAGGGGCGCTTGTTGTCTTCAGTTAGTTGCTTGCCTACTCTGTAATGTATTAGATCTATTTGATTATTGCTCATAGTATAACCTTTAATAATATGATTGAAGGGGGGCCGTAAAGCCCCCCTGATTGATTAGTATTCGCTGGGCAGCATGAAAGTGTACGCCGTGCCGTTATGCACTGCCCACAGTTTGAACTGGTCCAGGGGGAAGTCTGAAAAATTTAATTTCTTACAGGCTATTTGTTCCCCATCTCCGTTATCGATCCGAATATAGGTTCTAGACTCCTGGTCTACAAAGATTTCAATACTGGCGAAATGCTCACCAGTATTTTTCAGTGATAGGTCTAATTCATCAAATAGCCAATAGGCGCCGGCATTATCTGCCACGTATTTTGCGCCTTGGGTTAAAACTGATTTAGATAAAACAGACCATTTGTGAAACGTATCGGATCCAGTGAACATGCCTAGATCCTGGTGTGTTAACTTTTTCATATTTGCGTATTACCTCAAAAGTTAGTTATTTAACGGATTTGATTAGGTTATTTTCCATTGTTACTTGGGCGTAGAATTCGCGTCCTAGTCCAGTTATGTGGGGCCGATTAGAACCAGTTATAATTCCATTAGAAACGTATTCAGTGCCTACAATTGCAGTTTCTAAATAATTTAATTTTTGTCCTATGTTGCCTTTTAGTTCTTTCTTACTCGCGTATCTAAATATCATTTGCGTTTTATCCTCTAGCTATAATTGAAACTTGATTTTTCTGTTTACCATGCGCCTTAAATAAAATGATTGAATTTCTATCTGGATCCGCGCACATTTTGCAGCTGGCGCACGTAACGTGCTCAGAATTTTCAGCTGGGCAAGGTATCAATCTAGTACTATCTTTTAATACTTTTGTCCGTCCGTCATGATCCAGGGGGACTAATGCCGTGGTCGGAATATTAAACTTTTGTTTATAGAATATTCCCTGGTCTAGATTGTTAGCCGATAGATTGACAGTGAATCCGCGTTTATTCGCGTATCTGATCGCGCGGATATTATGAGCGGCATGCTTATGCATCCAAACTGGATAGTGAGTATAAGTAAAACCGCGCGCGTCCTGGTTTGCGTCTATTAATTGGTGGAATTTCTCTCGGTCGATTTTGTCATTGGATCCTGGTAGATCCCCAGCTACATTATGACGCCAAATCTGCCCAGATCTTAATGATCTAATATTTCCCAGGAAATCTCCCCAGGACGAACCCCTAGTTCCCTGGTCTAACTTATCCCAGTTTGATTTGATGTAAGGGTGCGCCTTCGCATAACACCCGCCAGTTTTTAATGGGCATGAATCTGGGCA
Organism: Acidimicrobiaceae bacterium; assembly: GCA_002724825.1. GTDB lineage: Bacteria > Actinomycetota > Acidimicrobiia > Acidimicrobiales > UBA8592 > UBA8592. The sequence continues at coordinate 10,619 of PBPU01000124.1, read as the reverse complement.
AGTGTCGGAACTACTGTTAGTTGTTGGAATTGGACCAGTTTTTATATTGGTCGATTGTTTTATAAATTGAGATCTCATTTTGCGTTTACCTCTATATAAATAGCGAAATTGCTATTAAATAGAGCACCCTGGAAGGTGCTCTATATGATAGCTACTCAGAATGCCGCGCGGATCTGGTCGTAGTTTTTAAACTCATTGGCTGAGATCTGCAGTAACCTATGAAGAGTTTCATTGCGGATCTGAATCGCGCCTTCTGGCGTGGATCCATAGACGCGCTGAATGGTGAATAATGCTTTTGTAATCTCCAGTCCCTTTTTATCACCCAGGATTTCAGCCAATAACCAAACCGCGTCTGTGTGATTGTTACAGTCTGTTAGGTCGCGAATATCTTTTAAATGCTGACTAGGAAAATATCTCATTATTTTTCCCCCTGGGCAGGATCACGAATTACTAACGAATTAACATAGTAATCAGTAGTTGATGATCGCCTTCTATGTAATTCGCAAGCTTCCATTGCGTGGGTGAAATACCAATAAAATGCTTTTATTTTATAAGTCTGTTTCATTCCCTGGTTTACTGATTCCAATAGAACGTATAAAGGATCTATATAGGGATCTTTATAACTATCATTATCTACCTGGAATCCTGCCTGGGCATTCTGGGCATCGATATGCGATTTATAAAATGCCGCGGATTTTTCTAGATCTGATCTATCAATAAAATATAACTGCATGCGTATTACCTCACTTTGTTAGATATCAGAATTGATATCACACTGAGCACTATTCAAAGTGCTCAGTCTGATCTCAACTATTATGGTGGTATGGTTTTTCTTCTATCCATAGATAATTGACTATGAAATTTTTCGCCTGGGGCGCTGTCTCGCAATTTATAACATCGCGAGCTTCTAAGGCTTTATTGATATACCAGTAGTAACTGTGGATTTTGTAGATATGGTCATCAATCAATTCCAGTAACACATAATTAGGATCATCGAATTCCAGCCCATCATCATGCACTGGTCGATCTCTCTCCTGGGATTTCAATAACTCCTGGCTTCCCTCTAATTCATTTCTTCGTATGTAATATGTTTGCATGCGTAACACCTCTAATAATGGATCCTGGACGCTACACCAGGATCCCAGTTTGATTTTAAGATTTAGATAACCAGGACCAATTCCCAGTAACAGATGAATACAGCGCCCGTTGTAGATCCTCTGCAGTATTTTTAAATGCTGCATTGATCTGTTCAGCATATCGATGGTCTGTTTTTAGACTCTCATATGCAAAATGATGGTAGCCAGTTTCACCAGCTGCGATTGATATATAAACATTATCAACTGGATGCATAACGACAAATCGTCTATCTGATATATTCATTTGCGTATTACCTCGAGTTATTGATCCAGGACCGATTCCAGGATCTATACCTAATATTCTAAGATATAACTATTAGGCATATCAAATGATATAGCGGCCCTGGTGCTATTATCTGTAATAAGTACCTATTGCCTTATATCTATCCTGGTCCAGGCGCATTTCCCAGGTAGGGCCCTATTTAGATCCTGGCGCGGATCCGCGGACCCTGGTAGCGCCTGAAATAGAGCTCCTAAATAATATCGTTATAAATCAATAACTTAACATTTTCACGAGTTGAGAATTAATTCCGGTAATTAGTATTACCGGAAATAGTGGGCGTAATCTGGTTAATAATTGACCAAAAATTTCTCTCCTGGGCAGCTCCAGGAGGCCCGGGACCCCCCAAACCGGAGACTGTACATAATGGTAGCCTCACCCCCTCAAAAAAACGAAATCGTTCCACGTGAAACCAAATAGCTAATCCCATACGACTTCTGGTAATATCGTTTCATATGTCGGATCCTATCTAGGATTCTAAATATCCTAGGTAGGATTTAGATCGGATTTAGAACGGATTTAGAGCGGATGTATGGAAAAGTCTATTCGGGAATTAGTAGAAAAGCCCCCAAGGGTAAAGAAGCCTAAAGTTGATTCTGTTATTGCAAAAGCGCCAACAGGAAAAAGGCGTGGTAGACCTCCAGGTCAGTATGCTCAACAGTTAGCTTTGCAGGAATTGATGTACAACCATCCCGATAGGGAGAAGGTTGTACATGAAGTTTTTCGAGCTGCATTAGATGAGGAGCATAAGAATCAAGGTATTGCCTGGAAGCTTCTAATGGATCGTATGGCACCGATCTCAGGTTTTGAAAAGTTGAGAGGTACCAGTGCTATAGCAATCAATATAACGACTGTAGGCACTCCAGAGGTCACAGGAGAGGTAATTGAAGGAGAGGATCTTGAAGAAGCTTAAAGAGATGCTAGAGGCTCATGAAGGCAAGAAAAGCCATGCATATCAAGATGTTGGAGGTAAATGGCATATTGGTATTGGAAGGAATATAGATCCTTCTGGATTAGGTTTAGCTGATGATGAGATTGAATATCTATTGGATAACGACATTGTCAGAGTAATGAGGGAGTTAGCTCATGCATTCCCTTGGTATTCGGAACTAGATGAAGTGAGAGCTGATGCTTTGATAATGATCGCGTTCAACTTAGGGTTGACGCGATTACGCAAGTTTGAAAAAGCTTTGGCTGCGATGGAAGAGGGTAACTACGTTTTAGCAAGAATTGAATTTATGGATAGCTTGTGGAGTAAGCAAGTGGGTCATAGAGCTGAAGTCTTATCAACGATGATAGAGACAGGACAATATCCTAATGAATGAGATAGCTACTGGTCCTGTTTCAGCTGTTCCTTTGGTGACAACACATGTTGATAGGACCAGGGAAATGGTTGAAGTTGAAAAGCCTGTCACTAAGGTAGTTGAAAAAGTGAAGGTGATTGACACCTATGATTTTCGAGGTGTGATTTCAACTAGGACTAATGAACATACGGTTAGTTGGTTGGTATGAGGAAAAAGTAATGCCGAAGAAGAAAAGAGTTAAGAAGCCTAAACCTTACTAATGGATCTGAATATATCGCTGTTACCTTGGCAGCAAAAGGTTTGGGATAACAAATCGAGGTTTAAGGTAGTAGCAGCAGGACGAAGAACAGGTAAGAGTCGTTTGGCTGCTTATCTGTTGATTGTTAATGCTCTGCAAGCAGATCGAGGTAATGTGTTTTATGTCGCACCTACCCAAGGGCAAGCCAGGGATATCATGTGGAATTCTCTCTTGGAACTGGGTCATGGCGTTATTGCTAGTTCGCATGTAAATAACATGACGATTAAGTTAGCGAATGGTGCAACTATCAGCCTCAAGGGTGCTGACAGACCAGAGACTATGCGAGGTGTAAGTTTAAAGTATCTGGTCATGGATGAATTTGCAGACATGAAACCTGAAACGTGGGAGCTGGTATTAAGACCAGCTCTCACGGATCTCAAGGGTAGTGCTTTGTTTATAGGAACTCCCATTGGTCGTAATCATTTTTATGATTTATACCTTTGGGCAAAAAAAGAGAGTGATCCTGATTGGGATGGTTTTCACTTTACCAGTTACGACAATTCATTATTGGATAAGAATGAAATTGATGCAGCCAAAAGATCCATGTCTAGCTACGCCTTCAGGCAAGAGTTTATGGCAAGCTTTGAAGCACGTGGTTCAGAGATGTTTAAGGAAGATTGGATTAAATACGAATCCGAAGAGCCAGCAGATGGCGATTACTACATCAGCGTTGACTTGGCTGGATTCGCGGAAGCAGGAAAAAGTAAAAGAAAATCCAAAAACCTAGATAACACGGCTATTGCTGTAGTGAAGGTGAATCAGGAAGGCTGGTGGGTAAAACAGATTATACATGGTCGTTGGGATCTTAATGAAACGGCTAACAAGATTTTTGAAGCAGTAAAACATCATGAACCTTTGTCGGTAGGAATCGAGAGAGGTATTGCTAAACAAGCAGTCATGTCACCTTTGAGTGATGTGATGCGAAGGAACAATCGTTATTTCCGTGTGGAAGAGTTAACACACGGAAATAAAAACAAGACAGATCGTATTATGTGGGCCCTTCAAGGAAGATTTGAAAATGGTGCAATAAAGATCTGTCCTGGGGAATGGAATGAAGTGTTTTTAGATGAGCTGTTTCAGTTCCCAGATCCACTGACACATGATGATACGGTGGACGCATTGGCTTATATCGATCAATTGGCCCAGGTGAGTTACTGGGATGACTATGAATTAGATGACCACGAATACGTGGATACCTTAGTGGGGTATTAACATGGCAGAGGAATTAGAAGGTTTAACTGAAGAAGAGTTTAGCAGTATAGACAGTTGGGTGATTGCCCAGGTAGATGATTGGAATGATCACTACCGTCAAAACTATGAAAAAGCATTTGAAGAATATTATCGCTTATGGAGAGGCATCTGGGCCGAAGAGGACAAAACTCGACAGTCTGAGCGTAGCACCCTAATCTCTCCCGCTCTCCAACAGGCTGTGGAGTCCTCGGTCGCTGAGATCGAGGAAGCCACCTTTGGTCGAGGTGCCTTCTTCAACATACGCGATGATATTAAATTTCCTGACTCGGAACCGACTTCACCTGAAGAAGCGCAGCTGTTGCAAGCTAAAGCAGACCAGTTAAATCAGGAAAAACTGAAGATTCAGTATTTACGAGATAAATTAAGTGAGAATTTTAATAAGGCAAAAATCCGCAAGGCAGTAGGAGAATGTCTATTAAATTCAGCAGTTTATGGTACTGGTATCGCTGAAATTGTGGTTGATGTAGTAAACGATGTAAAACCGTCTGAACAAGTTGTTGATGGAATGACAATGCAAGGTGTTGAAAATGATGAAAAAACAATCGTTAAACTGCGTCCAATACAACCACAAAATTTTAAGATAGATCCTTTAGCTTCCAGTATTGAAGATTCGTTGGGAGTAGCAATTGATGAATTCGTATCTCCGCACAAGATAACGCAACTGCAAGAACAGGGCGTTTATCTTAATGTGCCTGTTGGTATGGATCCCTATGAAAGTGACAATATTGAAAAGGATCCGACACTTATTGATCAACCTGACGATAAGGTCAGGTTGACCAAATACTTTGGTTTAGTGCCAAAACATCTACTTGATAAATTTAACGGCCTTGGTCTTATTGAAGATGAAATAACCAAAGCAATTGAAGAAGAATACAAAAAAGAAGAAGACATTGTAGATGTTGAAGCTGAAATAATACCTGGAAATTATTATGTAGAAGCAATGGTCATCATTGCTAACAGATCAGTGGTCCTAAAAGCGCAAGAAAACCCCTATTACATGAAGGACAGGCCAGTTATCGCTTTTCAATGGGATATAGTACCAAATCGTTTTTGGGGCCGTGGAGTCTGCGAAAAGGGCTATTCTTCACAAAAAGCATTAGATGCTGAGTTACGAGCAAGGATAGATGCTTTAGCGTTAACTAATGCTCCAATGATGGCGATGGATAGTACGCGGATGCCTAGAGGTGCCAGACCTGAGATACGACCAGGGAGAATCTTGTTAACTAATGGTGACCCAAGGGAGGTATTACAGCCTTTCAATTTTGGTCAGGTTTCACAAATCACGTTTGCTCAAGCCGAATCACTCCAACGATTAGTACAAACTGCAACTGGCGCTATTGATAGTGCTGGCATACCTGGGTCCATCAATGGTGAAGCTACTGCGGCAGGAATTAGTATGTCGCTTGGCGCTATTATAAAGCGCCATAAGCGAACATTGGTTAACTTCCAAGAATCATTTTTGATTCCAATGGTTAGAATGAGTGCTCATCGTTACATGCAGTTCGATCCTGAACGCTACCCAGTAAACGATTATCAGTTTGAAGTACAAAGTAGCCTGGGAATAGTGGCTAGAGAGTACGAAGTTAGCCAATTAGTTCAGTTATTGCAGACTATGGGCAACGATACCCCTGTTTATGGTCTGTTAATCAAAGCAATTATCGAAAATATGCAACTGGCGAACCGTGAAGAGCTTATAAAACGCATTGATGATGCTCAAAAGCCAAATCCAGAGGCTGAAGAGATGCGTCAAGCGATGCAACAAGCTGAATTGGCAGTACAACAGGCGCAAATCAACGTCCTCAATGGTCAGGCTAATGAATTTAACACCAGATCTATGAAATACGAGGCTGAAACGGCTGCTATACCGCTTGAGGTCGAAAATGACCGTATTAAGGCTAATGCACAGCTTCAAAGAGCTGATGGTGAACTATCTGCAGACGATAAACGCATCATTGAGACTTCTAAATTAGAAATTCAAGAGCGTAAAGTCGGCACAGAACAAGCAAAATTGTTCGCCAATAGACAGTAGTAATTGTCATATAGTATGATAGGATTAGTAATACACTATATATTGATATAGCTGCGTATGGATCTAGAAACCGAGAAGTACCAGGAAGCGATGTTTGCGCTATTTCGCTCAAAGGGATGGAAATATCTTGTCGAGGATCTAGAGAAAGAGCAGAAAATTGCTGAAGAGCTTAGAACGTGTCGGGATAACAACGATCTCAAATTTAGGCAAGGACAGTTAGACATCATTGCCCTGATACTGAATAAGCCAGCCGAAGTCGAAAGGATTGGAACGGATGAGGAGAATTTACGATTTCAAATGTCCTAAAGATGGGCATTTGTTTGAAAAATTTGTTGATTCTGATGTTCATAGTCTTCCTTGTAAACTCTGTAACAAGGTAGCGACTCGGATTGTTTCTTTTGCAGGACCAGTGCTAGATCCGATTTCGGGAGATTTCCCAAGCGCAACTCGGAGATGGTCATTGAACAGGCAAGAGAAAATAAAAGCGGAGCGCAAGGCAGCCGATTCCCACGGTCTTGCGTAAACCAAGGTAGCCCATAGGGTCTTGAATATTTGAGGGAAAGTTATGGCTGAGTTATTAGATCAAGAGAAGGAGTCCGAACCAGATAGTAAAAATGTGGAGGAGGCTTTAACACCACCACCACAAGAGCAGCAACAGAAACAGGCAGAAAAGCCTGTTTCCAAGTATGCCGAAAAGTCGCGTGAAGACTTAGAAAAAATGTTAGCTGATCAAGAAATGATGATCGGCAGACAATCTGAGGAAGTACGTGATGCCAGGGTACAACTTGAAGCCGTAAAGGCTGCTGATCAATATCTGCAAGGGCAGCTCCCTCCAAAATCCGAAGCAAAGCCAGAAAAGAAGCTTGATTATTTTGGTGACCCTGAAAAGGCCATAAAGAGTACGATACAGTCTGCTCCAGAGCTGCAAGCAATGAAGCAGGAAGTAGAGAACTTGAGGCTAGAGAACATTAAACGAGAACTGAGTGCAGCGCACCCAGATTTTAAAGATGTTCTTAGTAGCAATGAGTTTGGCAATTGGGTTGCTGCGTCACCAGTACGCACAAAAAGCTTCCAGGCAATGAATGCTGATTTTGATGTTGAAATTGCTAAAGAGCTTATTGGGGCCTACAAGGCGACAACGCAACAACCAGCGGAACCCACTGCGGATCGTAAAGAGTCTGTTCTTGCTGCATCCAGCGGCAACATTACAGGTAGCTCAGAGAAAACGACAGGTAAGAAAGTTAGGGCATCAGATTTAAGAGAGCTTATGACGAGTAACCCTGATCGCTACAATGAGCTTTATCCTGAGATTTTAAAAGCTTATCAAGAAGGAAGGGTTATAAATAACTAACTTTCTTTGAGGTTTTAAGCTAATGGCTACTTCTGTATATCCTTTGCAAGGTGGTGCGAGTACGCAAACTACTTTAGCAACATTTATCCCTGAAATTTGGAGCAATGAAGTCAAAGCGGCCTATATGTGCCGTTTGGTAGTTGCTGGACTTGTCAAAAACATGAGCATGGTAGGAAAGAAGGGTGACACCATCCATATTCCTGCTCCTAGTCGCGGATCCGTGACAGCAAAAGCCTCTGGCACCGCTGTGACGATTCAAGCCGACACTGCTGGCGAAGTGCAAGTCGCTATTGATAAGCACTATGAATATTCTCGTTTAGTAGAAGATATTGCGGCTATGCAAGCACTTGCTAGTCAGCGTTCCTTCTATGTTGAGGATGCTGGTTATGCTCTAGCAAAACAGATCGATACCGATCTTCACGAAGTTGGTAAATACTTTGGTGATGCCACTAACGATTGGGTTGGATCTTCCTCCTGGTATTGTGATGCATCAGGTGGTTTGACTGCTTATGCAACTGACACAGTTGCTCCTGCAGACGTATTTACCGATGCATGTTTTAGAGATCTAATTCAAAAGCAAGATGACCTAGATGTGCCTTACGACAATCGTGCGTTTGTCATACCACCTAGTCTGAAAAACGCAATTATGGGCGTAGATCGCTATGTGTCATCAGACTTTGTTTCTGGTCGAGCTGTTGAAAATGCAAAAATTGGTGAGCTTTATGGCATCCCAATTTATGTATCAACTAATTGCCCAGTTGTTGAGGCAGCTGCAGATAACTCCGCTAACACTGGAGATGTCAAACAAGCAATGTTGATTCATAGAGATACTATGATTCTTGCTATGCAGCAAAATGTGAGATCACAAACACAGTATAAGCAAGAATGGTTAGCTAACCTCGTTACCTCAGATGCGGTATATGGCGTTAAGGCTTACCAAAATACTGGTGGTTTCAATCTGATCGTTAACGCATAAATCTCCCCCTTTTCTATGCGTGGGGGATCTTAGGATCCCCCGATCTTTAAATTAGGGAGTATTTTATGACCACGATCATTACAAAGTTTTCGACAACAGCGTCAAGTATCCCTACGTCTAGCGATTTAGTAACAGGTGAACTCGCTGTTAATGTCGCTGACAAAAGATTATTTACTGAAGATAACTCTGCGACTGTCGTAGAGCTTGGTACGAACCCAAGCTCATTAACGACAGGCGCTCTCACAGCTACAGGCGTAGTAACAGCTAATAACAGTTTTCTTTCGTCAAATGTCACGGTTACTGGCGGCACAGTTAATGGCGTGGTTATAGGTGGTGCAAGCGCACAAGCTATTACCGGAACAGTAATTACCGCAAGCACTAACTTTGTTGGTGCATTAACCGGAGATACAACAGGAACGCACAACGGTCCAGTTTCCGGTGTGGTCACTGGATCGTTATCAGGTAATGTGACAAGCTCATCTGGCACGACTACGCTACACGATCTGGTAATCAACGGTAGTGTAGATTTTAACGCAGCAGAGTTAACAGACATAGCTGACCCGACAGCTAGTACATCAGCCGCGACAAAAGGGTGGGTCGATACACAAATAAGCAATCTTGTTGGTGGTGCTCCAGCAGCACTTGATACACTAAACGAGCTTGCAGCAGCTTTAAATGATGATGCAGCGTTTAACACGACAGTAACGAATTCAATAGCAACAAAATTACCTCTTGCTGGTGGCACGATGTCGGGTGCTATCGCAATGGGAAGTAATAAAATTACAGGATTAACAGATGGCTCTGCTTCTGGCGATGCAGTAACTAAAGGCCAACTCGATGTAATGATGCCTCTTGCTGGTGGCACTTTTAGCGGCAATGTTACTCTAGGATCAAACTCGATAACTTCTACAGCAACACCTGGAACAGCAGATACTTTAACCAGGAAGGGTTATGTCGATGGAATTTTAGGTTCTGCCACTGATGCGGCCACATCAGCCGCAGCAGCGGCAACCAGCGAATCTAATGCAGCGGCTTCTGCTGCATCCGTAAGCGGTTCTGTTTCAGCCGCCCAAACTGCGGCCACTACAGCCGAAACTCACTTAGACACTTTTCAGGATCAATATCTGGGATCAGTTAGCAGCGATCCAACAACCGATTTAGATGGTGATCCATTAGCTAGTGGAACTCTAGCGTTCTTAACAACAACAAATCAGTTAAGAGTTTATAACGGCAGCGGTTGGCAAGACGCTGGATCAGCAGTTAATGGCACTTCTTCAAGAGATACCTATACAGCAACAGCTAACCAAACCACTTTTAATGTTACAGGTGGTTATGATGCTACCTATCTTGATTTGTACTTAAACGGCATAAAGATGGTTGATGGTACAGATTTCACAGCGACAAATGGCACTTCTGTTGTGCTCACACATGGGGCTGCTGCTGGTGACATTGTTGATATTGTTGCTTATGGCACTTTCACATTGCTCAACGAAATTGGAAATACCGATGGTGGTTTTGCAAATTCAACTTATACCACCGCTCAAAATATAGACGGAGGGACAGCAAGTGGCTGATCGAATACAGATTAGACGAGATACAGCAGCGAATTGGACAAGCGCAAACCCAACATTAACGCAAGGTGAATTAGGCTTAGAAACGGATACAGGTAAGCTAAAAGCTGGTGATGGATCGACAGCATGGACATCACTTAGCTATTACACACTGGGAACAACTGGCGCAGCGATGTATTCCGATGCGACTGCAAATTTCACTGGTGACTTGCAGAAAAGTGGTGTCAGTGTTCCAGCTTACTCAGACACAACCGCTAACTTCACTGGTGACCTTCAAAAGTCCGGTGTACCTGTAGCGGCTGATGCAAACCTTAACAGTTTTCTAACTGCTCTTGACCTACCTGTGGCAGATGGCTCGGCTGACCAGATTTTAAAAACAGATGGCTCTGGCACATTGTCATTTGCCGATGCTTCTGGTGGTGG
>PBPU01000111.1 GCA_002724825.1 Acidimicrobiaceae bacterium | reverse complement strand
GTAACAGGTGTCCTGATGGTTTATAGTGCTACTAGAGGCAGCGACCCAACCATGTACGATAAGAGTTTTTTGTCGCGCCATACTTTGTTTGTAGTTACAGGAACTCTACTCATGTTGGTGACGTCGTCGATTCCCTATAGGCGTCTTAGGGATTTAGTTCCGATAGTATTTTGGGGGTCGAACTTCTTGCTTCTTCTCGTTTTAACACCTCTAGGTGTAGAAAGAAATGGAACAAGGGCTTGGTTTGAATTTGGTCAATTCCAACTCCAGCCTTCAGAATTCTGTAAAGTCGCATTTATTTTCGCTTTGGCAAGTTACCTCGAACGCTTTGATGGTTATCTAAATGAGAGGGCAATCCTAAATTCACTTCTCCTTGCTTCTGTCCCCCTTGGTTTAATTCTTCTAGAAACTGACGTTGGGTCTGCGCTCGTATTTGTCGCTATAACGATGGGGATGTTACTCGTCGGTGGGGCTCAAACTCGCCATATAGTCCTCATGACAGTAGTAGGTATTGCCGGTATAGCAGTTATTTGGAGTACGGGTTTACTCCAGGACTACCAAAGAGATCGCCTAACTTCGTTTATCGACCCAGCTTCTAGTCAAACAGAAGCAGCTTATCAACAGACACAAGCTCAAATAGCTATTGGGTCTGGTGGTCTTCGAGGTCAGGGATACGGAGAGGGCCAACAAACGCGTGGCGAGTTCGTTCCTGAGCAGCATACTGACTTCCTCTTCTCGGTTGTTGGAGAAGAATTAGGATTTATCGGCGCTGTCGCAATTTTAAGCTTATTTGGTGTAGTGATATGGAGATGCTGGAGGACAGCAAAAAAATCAGCTGACCTTCTAGGGACACTAATCTGCGTAGGAGTTTTGACTATGATTGTTTTCCAGATGTTCCAATCTGTCGGTATGACCCTAGGTATCATGCCTATAACTGGAATACCTTTACCTTTTGTTTCTTACGGAGGTTCATCAAGCCTTACTAGTTTCGTTGCTGTTGGCCTTGTTTTGAATGTGCATATGCGAAGATATGAGGTTGTTAGGTGAAGTATCTAGTATCCTTCATGAAGTTGATTTAAGAGAACGGACTTCCCGAGGATGACTTCGATCTGGCCTGAAATAGAACACTTGCTTCTTAATGTTGAGAAGCCAGCGCGCTATATCGGATTAGAGCGGGGAGCCATTCAGCCGCCTCATGATCCTAGGAACGTAGCATGGCTTTTAACGTATCCTGACGCATATGAAGTTGGTTTTCCCAATCAAGGCCTTCAGATTCTTTATGAGATAATTAATGAACTTTCAATAGGTGAAGCCGAGAGAGCATACGCTCCTTGGGTTGACCTAGAGAAAATAATGCGAGAAAAAGGAATTCCTCTTTTTAGCGTTGATACCCATCGTCCTGCAAATGAGTTCGATGTTATAGCGTTCAATCTCTCCTCTGAACTTGTCTACACAAACCTCTTGAACTGTATCGATTTAGCTGGGGTCTCATTGCGTTCAGTTGATAGAGGTATAGAGGAGCCCTTAGTTGCTGCTGGTGGTCATTGCACATACAACCCTGAGCCGTTAGCTGACTTTGTTGACTTTTTTGTATTGGGCGACGGTGAAGAGGTCGTTTCAGAAATAACCTATGTGATTCATGAATGGAAGAGCAGCGAGTCTGCTTCTTTAAGTAGAGATTCTCTCCTTAAAGAATTGTCAAAGATTGAAGGGGTATATGTGCCCCAAATGTATAACGTAAGAAAAGATCAGAATGGGTTTCAGGTCCTAGAACCTAAGCACGATGATGTGCCGAAATTAGTAGAAAAGCGAACCATAACAAGTCTGGAGGACTGGCCATACCCCAAAAACCAACTTGTCCCAATTACTGAAGTTGTCCACGACCGCCTAAATGTCGAAGTCTTTAGAGGGTGCACGAGAGGTTGTAGATTCTGTCAAGCTGGAATGATCACTCGTCCGGTGCGAGAGCGATCTGCTGATCAAGTAAGAACAATGGTTTCTGATGGTCTACGGCGAACAGGATATGACCAAGTTGCATTGACTTCTCTATCAACCGCAGACTACAGCCATATTGAAAAAGCTGTTGCTGCAGTTGGAGATGACCCCTTGTCATGCGGACAGACAGGAGTGTCTTTGCCATCGCTTCGTGTTGATGCATTCACAGTAGGTATCGCAGCAACGATCCAAGGCGGCAAACGCTCTGGACTAACCTTCGCTCCCGAAGCAGGAACTTGGCGGATGCGACAAGTGATTAACAAATTGATTACAGAAGAAGATCTTTATGGAGCTGTCGAGTCGGCATTCTCACAAGGATGGCGAAGAGTGAAGCTTTATTTCTTAATAGGTTTACCTACTGAAACTGATGAAGACACCTTGGGTATAGCGGATCTAGCAAAGAACTGTGTTGAAATTGGCAAAAGATATAACAAGCAAGCTTCAGTAACAGTTAGTGTCGGAGGCTTTGTTCCGAAGCCATTCACGCCATTTCAGTGGTTTGGTCAAAATACGATTGAAGAGCTTCAAAGAAAGATCAATTTGCTTAAAGACGCAACAAGTCGCTCCAGGGGGGTTCAACTGAAATGGCATGACCCGAAGGCCACCCTCGTAGAAGGAGTTTTGAGTAGGGGAGACCGTAATCTTTCAGCGCTTATCGAAGAAGTGTGGAGATCAGGCGGGACATTCCAAGAGTGGAGCGAGCACTTTGATATTGACCGATGGTTGTCATCAATGGAGGAGCTGGGTCTTTCAGTTGAGGACTACGCATACCGGCATCGAGACAAATCTGAACCATTGCCTTGGGATCATCTTGATGCTGGCCTTTATAAGGACTTCTTGTGGCAAGAATGGCGAGACGCCTTAGAGGAGGTTGGTCTTGAAGATTGCCGGTGGACTCCTTGCTATGACTGTGGTGCCTGCACTGGCTACGGCCTTGATCATGTTGTTGCTTCGACCTCGCCACCAGTTGGCGGCAGTCAAGGAACTTGGCAAGATTTAACTAAAGGGTCGGAAGTCCCACAACTTTTGACTATCCGCAAAAAAAGCGAAACGGTATAGTCGCATGCTGGCTGTTCGGCTTAGGTCAACTAAGAAAGGTAAAATTCGATTTGCAAGCCATCGCGATATTGCAAAAGTATGGGAAAGAACCTTGCGGATATCAAATATCCCACTTATGTACAGTCAAGGCTTTTCTCCACGGCCCAAAATATCGTATGGCTTAGCACTACCGACTGGAGCTGAGTCAGATTGCGAGTACATCGATCTCCAAGTGGATGATTCAAATAGAGAGTCAATCAACGTCGAGGAGATTTGCACTTCATTGAATGATAATTTACCCCCCGGAATACTGATCAACGGGGCTTCCGTCATGAATGGGAAGTTTCCTTCTTTACAGCAAACAGTGACCTCTTGCATTTGGGATATCACTGTTAATGAGGATGACACCAAGGTCGACTCGTGGGTAGATAGAATAAATAATGAAAATACAATCGTTTTACGCCGCGAACGAAAAGGGAAAGAAGTCGTTGACGACATAAAGCCACAAGTACATTTAGTGCGTAAAAACTACGAGAGAATCGATGGGAGGGTAACGTTGCAAGCAGAACTAGGAACACAACCAAGGTCGCTGCGGCCGAGCGAATTGCTACGGTCTATGGAGCCCTGCCTAACCGAACACAAACTCCGTAGAAGAAAACAAATAGTCGAAGAGGGGGCAAGGCGACTCGACCCACTAGAAGTTGCTGGTGCTACCCCAATGCGTTCTCTGATAGGCGCATCATGAGAAGGGAAATAACCCATGTCCGATCAAGTCGAAGCCCAAAAGAACGGGGCGAAAGATCATGTTGATAAAAGTGAGAAAAACTCCAGAGGCGGAAGTCCCACCGAAAAGAGTAAGCCAAAAATCGGAGACACCCGCCCAGCCCCAGTAGCAAAATCACCTGAGCAGGACGCATCAAGCTCCACAAGTAAAAATGCCAATCGTAAAAGACGAAAGCGTAGGAAATCCCGATCTTCTGAAGATCGAAACAAGAAAACTGCAGATAACGGAAGGATTGAGCTCGATGAAGCCAATCTCAGGAAACGTCGGGGGCAGGAACGTAAAGGCAAGGCAGTGGGGCGCTACACGATGGCTGTACATGTGGAAGACGGGTTAACCCAGATCGCTACCCTAGAAGGGCGATCACTTCTAGAGTTCTTTGTCTCTCAGCCAGCTAATGATATAAGCGAGATTCATGGCAATGTCTATTTAGGGAAAGTCGAGAATGTGCTCCCAGGAATGGAAGCAGCGTTTGTGGATATCGGAACGCCCAAAAATGCAGTTCTTTACCAGAGTGATTTAGTCACCGGTGACCAGACAGATAAGAAAAACCCTCCTCGAATCGAAGAAGTTCTAAAGAACAAACAAGTAATTATCTGTCAAGTTACGAAAAATCCAATTGCCCACAAGGGCGCCCGACTTACTCAAGAGGTTTCCCTTGCAGGGCGCTTTGTGGTTCTTGTTCCAAACAGTTCAACATTCGGTATATCAAAAAGACTTCACGAGAAAGAGAGAAAACGGTTACGCCAGATTCTTGAGAAGGCAAAGCCTGCTGAGCATGGAATAATAGTGCGAACAGCGGCAGAAAATATTACAAAACAAGAAATCCAATTAGATGTAGATCGTCTTGTGGCGCAATGGAAAACCATTGAGGATTTAGCAAGGAAAGCTTCAGCTCCAACCCTTTTGCATCGAGAGCCGGAAATGCCGTTTCGAGTTATTCGTGAAGAATTTAATAAGCAGTACAGGTCTGTTGTAGTAGATAGTAAAGAGCTCTATCTGGAAGCGAGTGAGTACTTGGAAACTGTCGCACCCGCCCTTGCTGATCGTATAGAGTTTCACAACCCGACTGAGGAGGATCTCCCACTATTTGAAAAATTGTATGTCACTGAGCAGCTAACAAAAGCTTTAGATTCTAAAGTATGGCTTCCTTCCGGAGGATCTTTAATTATTGAACATACTGAGGCATTGACTGTGATCGATGTCAATACAGGTAAAAATGTCGGTTCATCAAACCTTGAAGAAACTGTCTATAGAAACAATCTAGAGGCAGCAAAGGAGGTTGCGAGACAACTACGACTCAGAGACATAGGCGGGATTATTGTTATTGATTTTGTAGATATGGAAATTCAAAAGAACCGCGAGGATGTGCTTAGAGTATTCCGTGAAGCATTGTCACGAGACAAAACCCGCACACAAGTTTTAGGAATATCTGAGCTGGGACTTGTCGAAATGACGCGCAAACGAATAGGGGAGGGCCTATTGCAGTCGTACCAGAAAGCTCAGAGTTGAAGTAACTCCGTTTCTGACTATCTGCTTTAAGACGTGTCGGTATTTTGCCAAGAAAGTACTAGGCTGGTGACTTATGTATGCCGTAATTAAGACCGGTGGGAAGCAATACCGAGTTGAAGAAGATCAAATCATCAAGGTGGAACTATTAGGGGACGTAGGCTCTTCTGTGAATCTGTCTCCCGTGATGATTGTTGACGGAGATTCAGTCTTCGCGACTCCAGCCGAATTAGCAGGAAGTAAAGTAACGGCAGAAATCATTGCTGAAGGTCGCGGAAAAAAGATCAATGGATTCACCTATAAAAATAAGAGTAATCAGAGACGTCGGTGGGGCCATAGGCAGAACTACAATGAAATCAAGATCACTTCGATAACAAAGGACTAGCAAGATGTCAAAGACTAAAGGCGGCGGGTCTACCCGTAACGGGAGAGATTCAAATGCTCAACGTTTAGGTGTGAAAGCCTATGATGGAACTTTGGTTTCTGCTGGTTCGATTCTGGTGCGACAGCGTGGAACAAAATTCCATCCAGGAAACAATGTTGGTCGCGGGGGAGATGATACCCTGTTTGCCACATCTGACGGCAGAGTTAAATTTGGATCAAGGCGCGGCAGAAAGCTCGTCGACGTCATTCCCGAATAGAGTTTCAATCTTTACGAAACTGTCACTGCTCTTGGTGGTTTCAATCTAAGGTGATACTGTGTCAAACTTTGTTGACGAATGCGGCCTCAATGTAAGAGGGGGTGACGGTGGGGCGGGATGTGTCGCTTTCAGAAGAGAAGCGCACGTCAATCGGGGCGGCCCCGACGGAGGCGATGGCGGTGATGGAGGCGATATTTGGCTGGTCGCAGACCATAACACTGCTTCTTTGCTTTCGTTTAGGGATTATCCTCATCGACGAGCTGAAAATGGTCGCCATGGAGAAGGCAAACGACGTCATGGTGCGAATGGCGATTCATTGGAAGTACCTGTTCCGGTAGGCACAATAGTTCGCGATCAAGGCGGTGAAATACTAGCTGACCTTTCATCATCAGGTACGAAATGGCTTGCCGCTAAAGGAGGTGAGGGAGGTAAAGGGAATGCAAGATTTCTAGCCAATAATCGACGCGCTCCGAGTTTCGCGGAGCAAGGGGAATCAGGGGAGGAGCAATGGCTACGATTAGAGCTAAAACTCTTGGCTGATGTCGCATTAGTAGGATTCCCGAATGTGGGTAAAAGTACTCTAATCTCTCGGATATCTGCTGCTCGTCCAAAAATTGCTGATTACCCATTCACCACACTGGTGCCTAACTTAGGGGTTGTTAAAGTCCGAGAAGATTTTGAAATGGTGGTAGCAGATATACCTGGACTTATTGAGGGGGCATCGGAAGGTAAAGGACTAGGTCACCAATTCCTTAGACATGTTGAAAGAGCCAGAGTGTTAGTAGTCCTTCTTGACTTAGCATCTTACGAAGGGACATCTCCGGATGAACAACTCAAGACACTGCTCACAGAGCTCGAAACTTATAAACCAGAACTACTTAAAAGGCCTCGTCTGCTTCTAGCATCGAAACATGATGTAGGTATCGCTGATGTGCCAGATTCTTGCATGCCTATTTCATCTATGACTGGTTATGGCTTAGAAGGTGCTGTGGTTGAAATGGAGCGACTAGTTAGGCAAGAGCGAAGCCAGCTGACTGTTGCAAATACTGAAGAAGTTATTCATCGCCCCACTCCCAAAGGCATTCGGGTTGAAAAGAGTGGAAACAATCTATTCACCGTCTATGGGAGAAGCGCTGAGCGCGCTGTTGCATTAAATGACCTAACCAATATGGAAGCTCTCCAGTTTATTCAGAGTTCCTTAGAGAAACTAGGTGTTAGTAAAGCTCTCAAGCGCGCCGGAATTAAAGAAGGGGATACCGTTAAGATCGGTCAACTCGAGTTTGAATTTCATGAAGATGGAAATTTCAACTTCTGATTAGTTAGGCCTAAATACGAGAAATTTACCTCTGATGCTGCGACAATAGAAATGTGATAGTCGTCGTTAAAATAGGTACATCTTCATTGACTAACGTTGATGGTTCCATAAAGCGTGAGGCAATAGCCAAACTATGTGATGAAGTCGCCGAAGTCAGAGAGAAATACAGCGATATTATTTTGGTTAGCAGCGGGGCTATTGGGGTTGGACTCCCCATGTTGGGCTATACCTCAGGTCGTCCTGATGATTCGCGAGTCCTTCAAGCTGCCTCTGCCATAGGGCAACCAAAACTCATGGCGATCTATGGAGAAGAGCTAGCTCGCCATAATCTAGTTTATGGCCAGCTACTTCTAGCCCCTGATGACTTTTTTGTTCGATCTCGTTATCTTCACGCTCGATCAACCCTTGAGTCTCTTTTGGAAGCTGGGATCGTCCCAATTGTTAATGAAAATGACGCTGTTGCAGATGATGCTATTAGGTGGGGGGACAATGATCGCATTGCCGCGTTACTCGCGCACCTAGTTCAAGCGGAGAAACTCATCATCCTTACCGACACAGAAGGTATTTTCTCCGCTGATCCCCATTTGGATAAAAGCGCAACGTTAATACCTGAGGTCGATTCGACCGCTGAGTTGACTGCAGATGTAGGGAAATCAGGTGGAAAGCAGGGTAGCGGTGGTATGAGCTCAAAACTGGCTGCAGCTCGGATGGCTGCATGGTCAGGGGTTACCACGACTATCGCTTCTGCAGCTAGCGATAGAGTCTTGATTAACGCATTAAATGAATCACCAGAAATAGGTACCATTGTGCGCCCTAATCAACAGAAGCTTTCAGCAAAGAAGCTATGGATCGCCTTTGCCCTAGAACCTAACGGCACACTTCAAGTAGACCACGGCGCCGAGGAAGCTCTTTTGAAAAATGGAGGTTCGTTGTTGGCTGTCGGTGTAAAGAACATTTCGGGACAATGGAAAAGTGGAGAAGCAGTGTCGATTATAAATAATACTGGAAAGCACATAGCGCGCGGTTTGTGCGCAATCAGCTCTACCGACCTCTCTCCTTTATTGGGCCTTCCTTCTAAAAATCACCCTAAAGGATTACCTGAAGAAGTCATCCACCGAGATGACTTGGTGCTACTAAGCCCATCCAAAAACTAGTTATTTGTGGGAGGCTTTGGTAAGACGAAGAAACTCTCTTGCGGGGATGGACCCTTTTAAGTAGGACAAATAGACATACACGGCGCCCGTAACTAGCAGAAGGGATGGTCCTAGTATCAAATTGTGAACTCCATCAAAAACCCATGCAAGAGTTCCGCCAATTACCCCACTAACCAGAAGAGGTATATAGAGATTGACTAATGGCTTAGGTAGTTGATAGCCAGAAGGCATAAAGCTGATCATGCGCTTTTTGAGACGTGAATACTCTATCCATGAGCCGCAGGCACTACCTAAGGCCAGCCCTACCGCGCCCAAAGCTTGGGGGCCCATATCTGTTGAGCGAATAGATTCTGGGAGCGGTTGAAAAACCGGTAGATCGCCTATCCTTACAATCTCGTCAACGTCGATAGCAAAACGATCAAATTGGAACATCAAAATCACGCCGACGATAGCTGAAATCAAAACCCTAAGTACAGCAAACTTTGCAGGACCCTTAGTGTCTCCACCTGCGTAACACACATTTTGAAATAGCCGGCTGAGACTAGAAGTAATTAACCCAAAGCTATAAGCGCATAAAATAAGCCATACAAACAAAGTGTCTTCCTGAGTAAATTCCCCGCGTTCAAAAAGAGCTCCGATAATCGGCTTCCCAATTGAGAAAAATGCAATAGCTGAAAAAGCGACGTAAAAGATAAGTCTCTCCTGACTTATTTCTAGACGGCTTATCACTTTTGGCATATCGTTTTGATCACGTGATAATTCAGGAAGATCAGCGGAAACGATGGACATCGCAAAGATTCCTATAGGGAGTAGGTAGATAATCTGTGCTATTGATAAGCCAGCGAAAGCCCCTGCAGCCAGGAAGCCAGCGAGAAATAAATCCAAAAATGCTGATAGTTGGATAACTCCTCTTCCCAAAAGGGCTGGAGTGAATCTACTGAAGATATTCTGAACAGGCTTGAGGCCAATCTTTAAACTTATTCGTATTGAAGGGGCCACCTTGTATACCGCAGGCAGCTGTATCACGAATTGTAGAAACCCTCCGATGAGGACACCCCAAGCAGCAGCTTTGGCTATATCTCCGTCATCCCAACCATTAGCCCATGCAAATACAGCAAGAAAAATTTGCGCTGCGTTCCATATAATCGGAGCAGCGAAAGAAAGAAAAAACTTTCTGTGTGAATTAAGGACGCCTAAACACCAAGCGGACAGAACAATAAAACCTAATCCGGCCCACATAACACGAACTAGATCAACAGTTAGTTCAAAAGTAGCGTCAGGTAATACAGGCAAAAGAACTTTCGTTATTGGTCTTGCCGCGACTATCCCGACAAAAACCACAAGCCCTGTGAATAAGGTAAGGATAGAGAGGACTACGCCAGCAACGGCACTTGCATTGCTTTCATCGTGATCCTCTTCATCAACTAATTGGCTGTAGACAGGGACGAACGACGCAGATAAAGTTCCTTCTCCTAATATATTTTGCAAAAGACCAGGGATTTGCAAAGCTGCTTTGAAGGCATCAGCGGCTATACGCGTTCCGAGAAAGCCTGCGAGAACAAGTTCACGGATTAGCCCAGAGAGCCTTGATAGAGTTACTCCAGCTCCCACAAGCAGGGCGGGCCTCCCGCTCACACTTGATTCATTCGCTTCGGAATTATTTACATTCACATGACTAAGGGTACCCGTTATGGGAGTTTCTATGGATAACCTAACATATAGTCAATTTTGACT
>PBPU01000110.1 GCA_002724825.1 Acidimicrobiaceae bacterium | reverse complement strand
TAACAGATTTACTTGACCAAGTTTCAGAATCGGTCATAAATGGAGAAGTAACTACAATAATTCCCTAAAATCAATTATCGTGGGGAGCCTAATGGCTCCCCACGATCTCAAAACATATGGAAAAACTTCTTGAAATGAGGGGAATCACTAAAAGATTCCCAGGAGTAATTGCCAACCGTGACGTCAATTTTGATTTGGTGTCTGGGGAGGTACATGCATTACTCGGTGAAAACGGTGCTGGAAAAAGCACTTTAATGAAAATTTTATTTGGCATCTACAAACCTGACTCAGGGGAAGTTTTTCTTGATGGAAAGCCTTTAGAGGTAAATTCCCCTTCATCTGCAATTGCTGCTGGGATTGGGATGATCCACCAACACTTTATGCTTGTCCCCTCACTTAGCGTAACTGAAAACGTTGCTCTGGGAATGGGTACGTCGAAAATGCACGAAGTGGAAAAACAGCTAGAAGACCTAGCGAACGAATATAACCTTATTGTGGACCCTAAAGCCGAAATATGGCAACTATCTGTAGGAGAGAGACAAAGGGTAGAAATTTTAAAAGCACTCTACAGAAATGCCAAACTGCTAGTCCTTGACGAGCCGACAGCTGTTTTAACGCCACAAGAAGTTGAGGATTTTTTCCATACACTTCGCAAGCTTGCTGACAACGGCAGAGGATTAATTTTCATCTCACACAAATTACCCGAAGTCCTAACTTTAAGTGATCGGATCACAGTGCTACGTGACGGAAAAGTTTCCGGCGTAACTACGCCTAGCCACACTAGCCGTAAAGAACTTGCGGAAATGATGGTTGGACGGCAAGTGAACTTATCTCCCAATAAAATAAGTTTTCAACCTGGGGATGTTCAGCTGCAACTAAAGTCCTTAACAGTTCAAGGCGATAAGGAAAATGTTGCAGTTAATAACGTTTCTTTTGACGTTCGCTCATCTGAAATAGTAGGAATAGCAGGTGTTTCAGGCAACGGTCAAAGGGAACTAGCAGAATCGATAGCCGGCCTGAGGAAGGTACAAAAGGGAAAGCTTTTCTTAGGGAATAAAGAAATTACCAACCTTTCGCCTCGAGATATTCGAAACTCAGGACTTTCCTATGTCCCCGAAGAAAGAATGCGTGATGGGGCAATCGGAGAATTCTCCGTGAAAGAGAATTGCATTCTGATTGACCACAAAAATGATGAATTCTCTAAATTTGGTTTTCTAAAAGTCTCGAAAGTTGCTAACCATGCAGAAGATATAACAGAAAAGTTCAATGTAAAAACACCGTCAATAGAAACAAGCACAAAGAGCTTATCCGGGGGGAACATTCAAAAGTTAATAATGGCTCGCGAACTCTCCTCTAGTCCTAAAGTGCTCCTCGCAGCGCAACCCACCCGAGGCGTCGATATTGGAGCAGCGGAGTATATTCATCAGCGCCTGATCGAACAACGCGACGAAGGAACAGCTATCGTCGTAATTTCTGAAGACCTAGACGAGATTCTTGCGCTCTCGGATAGGGTGGTTGTGATGTTTGAGGGAGAAATTGTTGCTGATTTAGATAGTGCTGAATGTTCTGTTTCTGAATTAGGACTGCTGATGGGTGGAGTGAAACGCAGAGGAACATTAATAGACTCTCATAAGACCGAATAACGCTCCTGAGGTGATATGCGTATCAATATTGAACGACTATGGCTTCGACTTGAGCAACTTGCTGAGATAGGGGGAATCCCTATGACGCTAGGAAGTTCACGTCTGGCCCTAACCACCGAGGACCGAGATGCCCGTGATTTAGTTGTGACCTGGATGCAAGACCTAGGAATGGCAATAAATATAGACCTTGTCGGTAACGTGATAGCTACTTGGACTGGAGATAAGACAAATCCTGAGAAATCTGCTGTCATGACTGGTAGCCATATAGACACTGTTCGGACGGGTGGCCGCTTTGATGGGAATCTTGGAGTCCTTGCTGGTTTGGAAGTCGTCGAAACTCTTTCCGAGAATAATATTTCGCCAACTCACCCTATCTCCGTTGCCTTCTTCACCGGAGAAGAAGGCGCCAGATTCGCACCAGACATGCTGGGGAGTCTCGTTTACGTTGGAGGAATGACCCCCGAGAAAGCCTACGATATTGTAGGTATTGATGGAGCACGTTTTGGTGACGAACTCGCAAGAATTGGTTATGTTGGGTCTGCACCGTGCCCAGGGACAACTCCCAAAGCATTCGTTGAACTTCATATAGAGCAGGGCCCAGTTCTTGAAGCAGAAGGTATAACTATTGGTGCTGTAGACAGTGTTCAAGGGATTAGCTGGTCAGAGCTATCAATAACTGGTGTCTCTAATCATGCAGGAACAACCCCAATGAATATGAGGAAAGACCCCTTATTCTGCGCAGCCGAAATAGCCAGGTTTGTAAGGCAATTATCCGAAGAGATAGGAAACAATCAAGTAGGAACAGTAGGAAAAATTGATGTTTCTCCGAACTTAGTGAATGTTGTTGCTGCAAATGTTGAAATGACTGTTGATCTTCGAAACACGGACGAGATGCTTCTACGACAGGCTGAGGATCAGCTTGAGGAATTCTGTAATAAGCTAGCAAATCAAGAAGATGTAAAAATAAAGAAGAAACAACTTGCCAGGTTTAAACCCGTTGTATTTGATACAGATTTAGTGCAGAAGATCAAAGAAATTGCAGACTCATTAAAACTATCTTCAAAGCAAATGCCCTCTGGGGCTGGCCACGATGCACAAATGTTTGCTCGCATCTGCCCATCTGCGATGATATTTGTACCAAGTCAAGATGGTCTCTCGCACAATCCAAAAGAATTTACGACAAAAGATGACATTGAAGCCGGAGGAAACACACTTCTCCGACTAATTTTAGATATTGCAGGGGGTGACTATGTCTAAGAGGAAAATCAAAGTTGGTGCTGCACAACTCGGACCGATCAATTTAGACCATTCACGCCAAGAGATTATTCAGAGACTGATTAATCTCATGATGGAAGCAAGTGACTCAGGAGCAGATCTTGTCGTATACCCAGAATTAGCCCTCACGACTTTTTTCCCTAGATGGTTTATCGAAGAAGACGACTCTTTAAATCTAGATGACTTCTACGAAACAGAAATGCCAAATTCTTCAACAAAAATCCTATTTGAAACTGCCAAAAAACTTAAAATAGGATTTTCACTTGGCTACGCTGAGCTTACTCAGGACGGGCATAGGTATAACTCCAAAGTACTCGTCGGAAAGGATGGTCACATCATTGGTAAGTACAGGAAAGTACATTTACCAGGCCATGAAGAACATGAACCTTGGAGAGAATTCCAGCACTTAGAAAGGCGCTACTTTGAACCCGGAGATGACTTCCCAACTTGGAACGCATTCGGTGCAGTCTTAGGTATGGCTATTTGCAATGATCGACGGTGGCCTGAAACATACCGTTGCCTTGCGTTAGGCGGAGCAGAAGTAATTTTAATTGGATACAACACACCCCTTCACTACGCCCCTGACCCGTCACAGGACCCACTGGCATCTTTTCACAGTCAGCTTGTGATGCAAGCTGGGGCATACCAAAATGGCTGTTACGTTATTGGAGTTGCTAAGGGGGGTAAGGAAGAGGGCGTTAACTCTTTGGCAGATACTTGCATAATTGCTCCAACAGGACGAATTATTGCAAATACGACTCACAATGATGACGAGGTCGTGGTTGCAGAACTTGATTTGAATTTATGTAATAATTACAAACAAACACTCTTTGACTTTGACAAATACAGAAGACCAGAAACTTACTCACGGATAACGAGTCAAAGTGGAGCGATACTACCGGAAGAGCTATGAGTACTTTTGAGTTAAACGGAAAACAAGTAACTGTTTCAGGTGATCACCCCCATTTACTGGCAGCTTTAAGGGATGAATTGGGAGTCCTATCGGCAAAAGATGGCTGCTCACCTACAGGTCAATGTGGGTGTTGCACAGTTATTATGGACGGGAAGGCTCGAATTTCTTGTCAATTAACGCCCGAGCGGGCTCACGGTTCCAATATCCAAACATTGGAAGGACTAGACTCAGAAGAAATAGATGAGATGGGGCGAGCGTTTGCTGCTTGTGGCGCCCTTCAATGCGGCTTCTGTACGCCAGGGATTATGATTCGAACCAAGGTTCTCGTTGATAAAAAAGGACCAAAATTAGAGAGAGAATATGCTGCCCGCCATCTCGGCGCTCATCTTTGCAGATGTACTGGGTACGTCAAAATTCTTGATGCAATTGAAATATTAGCAAAAGGGGAGATACCAAAAGAAGAAGTTGGTACTGGAATCGGGAGCAGCATAGTAAAATATGAAGCTGAAGACTTGGCAATAGGACGGAGACCTTTCATCGACGATCTTCAACCTGAGGAACTTCTCCATGGTGCCTTTAAGTTAAGTGATCATGCGCGTGCAGGTATCAAATCAATTGATACGACAAAGGCTGAAGAAATTGAGGGAGTCCAAAGAGTAATTACTGCAGACGATGTTCCCGGTGAATTACGCGTTGGTTTAATTCACAAAGACTGGCCCATTTTCATTCCAATAGGAGGTCAGACAAGTTACTTGGGGGATGTTTTGGCTATGGTAGTCGCAGACACTCGTGAAATTGCTCGTTCTGCTTGTGAACTAATTCAGGTTGACTACGAAGTATTACCTCCTATTACTAATCCTATTGAAGCTATTCAGAGCAAGGACAACGCTGTTTGGGGATTAGATGGAAATATATTGTCAACCTCCCACTATAAAAGAGGGCGCCCTGATGATATGTGGGAAGAGTGCGCTTATATAGTCAACGAAACATTTCAGACCCAACGAGTGGATCATGCTTTCCTCGAACCAGAGTCAACACTGGTTACCTTTTCTGATACTGGGAAGTTATATGTATATAGCGGAGGGCAGGGTATTTGGGACGACCGGAATGATATAGCAAGAGTATTAGATATAGATTCTGATGATTTGACTGTTGAATTGGTTTCCAACGGTGGTGCTTTCGGTGGCAAAGAGGATATGTCTAATCAAGCTCAGACTGCTTTAGCTGCTTGGCTGCTAAAAAGACCTGTCAAGACCACACTTAGTCGAGAAGAGTCTTTTCTGATCCATACGAAACGTCACCCGATACGACTTGACTACAAGATTGGTTGCGATGAGGATGGAAAACTTCAAGCTTTATCTGTAAACATGATTGGTGACTCTGGCCCATATGCCTCAGTTGGGATGAAGGTACTTGAGCGGGCGGCCGGCCACGCATCAGGGCCATATGTGATCCCTAATATTGAGGTCGAGGCAATTGCAGCGCGAACCAATAATTCTGTCTGCGGGGCATTTCGAGGGTTTGGCGCAAACCAAGCTCAATTTGCTATGGAAGGTGTCATGGACCGGTTAGCCGAAAAGGTTGGTATCTCCGGTTGGGAAATACGTTCAAGAAATGTTGTAACTCCAGGATCGGTTTGGGGGCCTGGACAAATAATGGATGATGGATGCCTCGGAGCAAGAGAGTGTTTGGATGCTGTTAAACCGGCGTACATGAAAGCAATACAGCAGGGTAAAGCTGTCGGATTAGGTTTAGGTTTGAAGAATTCTGGTTTGGGCAATGGATTTAAGGAAGTAGCAAAAGCAGTAATTCGGTTCACTGAATCAGGTCGTGTCGAAGTTCGACATTGTTGGACAGAAATGGGTCAAGGAGTCCATACAGTGGCCTTACAAGTAGCGTCAGAGGAACTCGGAGTGTCAGCGGAAATCATCGACGTCTTAGTGGATACATCTCGTGAATTGGGTGCCGGCCAGACCACAGGTAGTCGCGGAACTTTAATGGGAGCAGGTGCCGTTGCTGATGCTTGCAACAAAGCTAAAGAGGACGGTTGCAAAATCGGTGTTGACTACGAAGGAGAGTACAGAGTCGACTGGACAAACTCTTTAAGCGAGAACCTAGAAAATCCAATAATCCATTCGACATTTGGCTATGCATCCCAAGTCGTAATTATGGACAATCAAACTGGCAAGATTGAAAAGGTTGTTGCCGCTCATGATGTCGGAAGAGCAGTTAACCCGTTACTTTGCGAAGGGCAAATTGAGGGTGCTGTTCACATGGGCCTTGGATACGCATTATCTGAAGGATTCCCGTGCGATGAGGTTGGCAAACCAGAGAACCTTACCTTGCGAAGTTTGAGTATTATCCGTCCGAAGGATATGCCTGAGGTGGAGGTTATCCTTGTCGAGTCGCCGCAACCGAACTCCCCCTATGGAATAAAGGGAGTAGGAGAGATAGGCCTTGTCCCCACTGCAGGCGCCGTCGCAGCTGCGCTAAATGCGTTAGATGGCATATGGAGGAATGAATTGCCTATGGAAGACGAGTCTAATCGTGAGCGGGCAGAGGCATGGACTTGAATGCGAACCAAACTTTTGGACTAGTCTGCGCTCACCACCACCTCTATTCATCACTAGCTCGTGGAATGCCATCGCCAGATAAAATTCCAAAGTCTTTTGGAGATATTCTTAATTTGGTTTGGTGGAAGCTAGATAGAGCATTAGATCTTGAAACTATCGAGTGGTCGGCGAAATTAGGCGCTCTTGAAGCTCTCGAAAGAGGGACAACGTGCATAATTGATCACCACGAGTCTCCTAACGCTATCGAGGGATCATTGTCTATTATTCAAAACGCTTGCCATGAACTTGGGGTACGAGTCAATACGTGTTATGGAATAACTGATAGAAATTCCAATGACTTTTCTACTAATATGGCGATGACTGAAGAAGCCAGACGTGGATTAGAAGAAAATAGAAGATTTCTTCAAGAGGGTGGTGAAGGCATGGTTGGCATACATGCAGCCTTTACTTGCACTGATGAAACACTAAATACTGCTGCACAACTCGCAGTTGATATGGATGTAGGTGTTCATGTTCATGTAGCCGAAGGAGACTTAGATGCCATTTCGTGGAAGCGACTGCAGCAACATGCCGCTGATGATTGGATTCTTGTCCACGGGGTTCTTCTACCTGATAATCATCAACTTCGAGGAACAATCGTACATAACCCGAGATCAAATATGAATAACGGTGTAGGGTACGCGAAACCGACACGGTTTGAGAACCTAGTTGGGTTGGGAACTGACGGTATAGGTGCCGATATGCTCGAAGAGTTTCGCATTGGATATGCGCGACTACGCGAATTTAACGTCGAAGAGTCACCTGAAACAGTCTGGAATATGCTGGATGTGAATACTTCTTTATTCCCTGAGTGCAGGAAAGATAAAGTCACCTGGTCATATGAAGAAATGGACCCATGGCATCTTGCATTTACCAGTGGCATACGACCCGTTGATATAGAAATTGACGGAAAGCCTATAATGAAAAGCGGCGAATTCCTTGATATTGATTCCGCTGAAATACGAGCTAAGGCTGGTGAAGCAGCAGACAAGCTCTTTAACAAAATGAAGGAGCTAGTATGACACAACCTGTCGGTCTTTATCTGCAGGACGCGCATTCAATTGAAGAAGCGATTGGCTTTGCCCAATCCGCTGAAGCGAAGGGATTCGAGTCTGTCTGGCAAGCCGATTCAAGACTCGTACGCGAGTGCTGCGTTCCTATGGCAGCGTTTGCTGCGAAGACAACAAAGGTAAAAATCGGTAGCGGAGTCATTGATTGCTGGACAAGAAACCCGGCTCGAATAGCATCAACATTCTCTACCCTCGATGATCTAGCTCCAGGTCGAATCATTCTAGGTATTGGAGCTTGGTGGGACCCGCTTGCCGCAAAGGTAGGAATTGAACGGAAACGGCCATTGAGGGTAATGCGGGAAGTAGTTGAGTCTGTTCGCGCACTTTTGCAATGTGATGGTCCGGTTACATATAAGGGCGACTTTGTAGATCTAGATGGAGTCGAACTTGACTATGTTCATCAAGAACGCCGGGCAAAAGACGTTCCTATTTACATTGGAGCAACAGGCATGAAAATGATGGAATTGACAGGGAAAATTGCTGATGGAGTGGTTCTGAACTACATGGTCGAACCCGCATATAACCTTCGTGCTATGGATGCCCTCCAAATTGGCGCTGAATCTGTTGGGCGGGACTTTGATGAAATAGATAGACCTCAATTAATTGTGTGCTCCGTCGATGAAGATCGTCAAGCTGCTCTAGATGGAGCGCGACTTCTTCTCACACAATACCTCGGCCAGCAACCTCATATTATGGCAGCTAGCGGTGTAACTGATGAACTACTAAATGAAATCCATCAGGTATTAACGTGGCCTGCAACTCATGAAGAAGTTGTTGCCGCATCAAAACTAGTTCCCGATGATGTTGTGCAAAGATGTACCGCTTCCGGAACTCCAGAAGAGGCAAAAGAAAAAGTGAAGGAATACATTAACACTGGTTGCACCACACCTATCCTCTACCCTTTAGGGCCAGACGTAAAACTAATGATCGACACATTCTCAAATTGGGAACTTTAAAGAATACTAAGGGTAGATAGCGGAAAATCAGCACATGGGCTAAGTTCCCTCTCATGGGAACAAATGATCATGAGTTAAGTAAGTTAGACACCATTGACCTGGCTTCAAAGATACGTAATAGGGAAATATCTCCCACTGAAGCTATTCAAGCTTCGATCGACAGAATAGAAGCCCTTGATGGTGAGCTGAACGCTGTTGTAACTAGAAGATTTGAAAGGGCTTTAAAAGACGCTGAAGGAGAAATTCCAGACGGCCCATTTAAAGGAGTGCCCTTTCTTCTAAAAGATCTTCGTACTTCCAGTGCTGATGAACCAATGCACTTGGGTAATAAGGCGCTTAAGGAGATCAACTACATCTCCCCCATAGAATCTGACCTTGCTAAAAGATACCGCGAGGCTGGATTTATTGTTATTGGTAGGACAAACACACCTGAATTCGGACTTGTTGGGACTACAGAACCCGAGTCGTATGGGCCATGCCGCAACCCATGGAACACAGATTACGGAACCGGAGGTTCAAGCGGAGGAGCTGCAGCAGCCGTAGCATCTGGCATGGTACCTTCTGCAAATGCAAGCGACGGTGGAGGATCAATACGTATTCCAGCAGCTATGTGTGGGCTTGTAGGATTAAAGCCAAGTCGAGGAAGGGTGCCGATGGGGCCATTTCAGGATGAGTGGGGGCTTTCGATTCAACACGTAGTCTCACGTTCTGTTAGAGATTCAGCTGCCATCCTAGATGCCTCTGCAATCCCGACGCTCGGCGATGGCGTAGTAGCACCTGATATCGGACGACCTTACATTAACGCTGCAGGAAAGGATCCTGGCAAACTCCGAATCGGAATATGGGCTGAATCACCTAGAGAAGAGCTAGAGATCAACCCAGAGTGCCGTCAATCAGCATATGACACGGCAAAAATTCTAGAAGGGCTTGGCCATATTGTTGAAGAATCTCACCCCAAGACGCTTGATGATCAATCAATCGGAGCTCGCTTTAGTGCAGTTTGGATGGCTGGCGCTAATCTTACACTCCGTTCATTAGAGCAGTTGCTTGGTCGAGAAGTAACCAAAGGTGACGTCGAACTGGCGACTTGGGCCATGGCTGAGTACGGCGCTAAAACTACTGGCCTAGAAGTCCTTCAAGCGCAAGCCGCTATGGCTGAAACTCGAAGGGGTGCTGCAAGATGGTGGGAGGATGGATGGGATTTACTACTTACCCCCACAACGCTTCAGCCCCCTCCAAGGATTGGAGATTTAACTTCTACGCCTGAAGAGCCGATGCGCAATTCGTTACGTTCTATACCTTACGCAGCTTTTACATCATTCTTTAATGTTTCAGGTCAACCTGCTATTTCATTACCGATAAATAACACATCTGATGGTTTACCAATCGGGGTACAGTTAGTTGCAGCCTACGGAAGAGAAGATCTTCTATTCAGCATCAGCGCTCAGCTAGAAGCGGAAGTAGGGTGGGCCAACCGGTTACCTCCTATACATGCATAAGAAATAATCGCAAATGGAACTTCCACGACTCAAGAAAAGTTCGTCTAGCTCAGAGGTAGCACAAGCGTTAAAGGAAGCAGGGTGCGTCGTAATCGAACGTTTAGTTTCCGAAGAACTAATGAGCCAAGTAGGTTCTGAGTTAAAGCCCTTTATTCATTCCACGCCTTTTGGCCCTGACAGTTTTACTGGGAAGAAAACAAAAAGGACCGGATCATTAATCGCAAGATCTACCTCGTTTCACGAACTAGCTTCTCATCCTACGATAGTCGGCGCTTCAAGAGAGGTGATCTGCCAAACTGCGACGACTATCCAAATCCATCTTACCCAAATTATTGAGATAGGCCCGGGGTCAGATGCACAGCCGATCCATCGCGACCAGTGGGCTTGGGATTCATTCCCTTTTCCACAAGACTGGGAAGTGGAAGTTTCGACAATGTGGGCTCTGACAGATTTTACTGAAGAGAACGGAGCTACGAGAGTTATACCAGGAAGCCACTTGTGGGAAGATAAACTTCGACCATCTTTCGAAGAAACTATCCCAGCAGTAATGCCGAGTGGGTCTGTACTGCTGTATACCGGAAGTCTTTACCACGGGGGGGGTGAGAATTCAACAACAGAAAGTCGGACCGGAGTAAACGTTGACTATTCAGCTAGTTTTCTTCGACAAGAGGAGAACCAATATTTAGCTTGCCCACCAGATGTCGCAGCACGAATCGACCCAGATCTTGCGAAACTCATTGGCTATAGTAGAGGCTCTTACGCTCTAGGGTATTTTGGAGATTTGCAAGACCCTATAGAAGCACTGGATACTTTTAAAGATACGAATAATCTCTAGTTGTTTTTCTCTTCAGCAAGTCTCACAAGGTTCTGAAGCATTTTCCTACAAATAAGAATGTGTGCTGGAAGTAAAAAATACCAGTAGGCACGCCCTATAACGCCTTTGGGGACGAATAATGCTTGTTGCTCAACCACACTTCCAGCATTAGTTTCTCTGACGTTCCATTCCAGCCATGCATGGCCAGGAACTTTCATTTCAGCTAGTAACCGAAGGCGCCTCGGTGTCACTAGAGTAACTTTAAAGAAATCAACAGTATCACCAACTCGAAGGTCGATTGGATGCCTTCGTCCTCTTCTTACTCCTACTCCACCTAGGAGCTCGTCTACAAATCCTCTTATGGCCCATAACCAGTCAAAGGCAAACCATCCTGTATCACCCCCAACTGACTTGATCGTTTGCATGACTGAATTTGCGCTTAGATCTGTCCTTAGAGACCGCCGATCAACTAGAACTCTTCCGCCAGCCCATTCAGGATCGCTGGGCTCAGGACGGGCAGGATCTTTAAAGTTACTTGCATCTGACCAACGGGTAGGAATCTCCATTTCCTGAACTCGTGTTACGGCTTTTCCTATAGCATCTTCGAGCTTGTCAGGGGTCCTATCAGATGTTAGTTCGCTTCCGTACCCCTGGACTACCACGTCAGTAGTTAGTGAGTCGATAAGAGCCCGAGCAAGAGTAAAAGGCAGAGGGCTAACTAGATTAACCCAATGCGAAGACAAACGTGGGGTAAGAACTGGAACGGGAAGAATTAAACGTCTTTTCAATCCGGCTACTTCGGCATACGTGTCCATCATCTCCCGATAGGTAACTACTTCTGGACCACCTATCTCAAATACTTTATTAAAAGCCTCCTCTCGTCCAAGTACAGATAGAAGACTCTCCAGAACATTACCGATAGAGATTGGTTGACACTTTGTCTTAGTTACCCATTTGGGGACAACCATAAATGGAAGAACTTCAACGAGAGACCGAAGCATCTCAAAGGAAGCGCTCCCAGACCCTATAATTACGGCTGCCCGCAGCTCAGTGACTGGCGTTGATCCGGAAGCTAGGATTTTTCCTACTGCCTGCCTGCTTTGAAGGTGGGCAGACTTTTCAACATCATCTGGCCCCAAGCCACCTAAATATACGAGCTGCTTCAACCCCACCTCATCTGAAACCTCAACAAAGTTTTTGGCTATCCGCTGCTCAGCTTCTGCGAAATTTCGCGTCGCTGACATAGAGTGGACAAGATATAGGGCTCGATCTGAACCTTTCAACGCGTCAACTACTTCATTTTTTTTCTCAAGATCCGCTTCGACTATTTCAACTTGACCAGTCCAGTCCCTATCTTGAAGCGACTCCGCCGATCGAGTAACACAGCGCACTCTATACCCGTTTTGTAAAAGTTCTGGAACTAGACGTCCACCGACATAACCTGTAGAACCAGTAACAGTAATGAGTTCGCTACGTTCCATACAAGTATTTACCGTAGCGCTCCACTCTGACTAGGAAGCCGAAATTGTCATTGAGTTTTGTTATGTGTCAGATTTCACACAAGTAGATGCAATAGCCACTAGTCAAGGGTCTACCCTCTAGCTTCTTTGTATGTAGCTATTGCTCTCTCCCGAGCATCCGCATGATTAACAATCGGGAAGGGGTAGGTTTCGCCTAACATCAGGTTGTATTTTTGTAATGTAGCCTGATCGTGCTCCCAAGGAGCATGTATCTCAGCATTTGATAAACTTTCAAGCTCTGGTACCCAACGCTGGATGTAGATACCCGTAGGATCGAATTTTTTAGACTGGAGCATTGGATTGAAAACTCTAAAGTACGGCGCTGCATCGAAACCTGTACCAGCTACCCATTGCCAGTTTCCACAGTTCTGAGCTACATCACCGTCAATGAGCATCTTACGAAAGTACCTCTCCCCCTTTCTCCAATCTACTAGCAGGTGTTTAACGAGAAATGAAGCGGTAATCATCCTGACTCTGTTGTGCATCCATCCTGTTGCAGATAACTGCCTCATGCCGGCATCAATAATGGGATACCCGGTTTGACCTTTGGTCCAATTCTCAAATTCTTCGGGGTTATCTCTCCATGAAATGTTGTCATACGATGGATTGGCAGCTTTTGTGGGGATATCTTGATTTGCGAATAGAAGGTGGGAATACCAGTCACGCCAAGCAAGTTGCCGGATAAACTGCCTGTGGCCTTCTCTGTTCGAAGATAGCCTATGTAGGATTTCCCTTGGTCCTATCGTGCCGAAATGCAGATCGGAAGAAAGAAACGATGTCCCTTCTTTAGAAGGAAAATTTCGAGACTCATGGTAATCATCTACAACTTTCAAAAATTTTTCAAGTCTATTTATAGCCGCTTTGTATCCCTGATTAGAAGTACTTGGTATTAAGTCTTGTGTTTCATTCCATGTATTCTGCTGAGCGTCAACAAAGATAGGCTGACTATCTTCGACTGAGGGAGGAGCGGGAAGCGTGACCCACTTTTTGTAGAACGGAGTAAAAACTTTAGAGATTTCTCCTTTTTGGGTCAATACAGTTTCAGGGGGATGAACTAGCCCACTCCAAAATGTGTTAATGGGGACGCTGATGTCTTTAGCTAGCTGTTCATCTCTTTGTCGAGAGAAAGGTGTCGTATCTGCATTGAAATATATGCAGTCGATGTTGTTCTCTCTGATATATCGGGCAAGGACATCTCTCGCAGGTCCTTGTATGATACTTAGCTCCCCGCCTATCGATTTGATTTCTGCTGCTAGAGCAGAAACATTTGAGAAAAACTGTTGCCGTCTGTATGGCCCGGAATTTGAAATTAGTTCGGGTTCTAAAATAAATACTGGGTGGATTCTATGAGATTCGCAAGCTTTCGTCCAAGCGAGATTGTCCTTTAACCTGAGGTCTTTCCTGAACCAGAATAAAGCAGTAGTCATAAAGTGTTCCCTTTGGTATGAGGTCTCTTCTCAATGTATCTATTTGGCTACAGTCTTCGTGTCTCATAGGATTTAGATTATGGATCATTTCGACATAGTGGTTCTTGGGTCGGGCGCAGCTGCCCTAGCCGCGGCAGTTTCGGCTTCAGGCCACGGGGCGGAAACAATTGGAGTTTTTGAAAAAGCTTCAGTTATAGGGGGAACGTCAGCCATGTCGGGTGGGATGATCTGGATTCCAGGAAACCATCATATGGAAAATCAGCATCTCATCGACTCTCGTGAAATGGCTTTAGAGTACTTGGGCTCATTATCTCATGGCCGAATGAGAACTGACCTGCTTGAGGCCTATGTTGATATTGGTCCCGCCATGGTCAAATGGTTTGAAACCAATAGTGAAGTAGTCTTTGAAATCGTAGAGAATTTCCCCGATTACCATCCGGAGAATCCGGGTGGAAATCAAACTGGCGGTCGATCTCTAGAATGCCCTCTATTTCCATTCGATGAGTTAGGAGAGTGGGCTGATCGAATAAGTCAGAGTCGTCAAATGTCTCCTTTTCTCTTAATGAACGAAACAACCCTTGGCAGAGGCCCATTAGATACAGCTCCAAAGGAAGTTATCAAATTCCGATCCGAGAAGAATCTCCGGGGGTGCGGACAAGCGTTGATTGGGCGCCTCGTGAAGTCATGCTTAGATAGGCAGATAGTAATCGAAACGGAACATCAAGCCGATGAATTGATCATCGAGCAGAATAATTTACGGGGAGTCCGCTTCAATACCCCTTCAGGCATTAGAGACGTGGAGGCCCAATCCGTGATCATCGCTACTGGTGGTTTTGAATGGAACAAAAGCCTCGTAAATAATTTTGTACGAGGGCCACTTCAAAGACCTGTTTCTATCGAAACAAATACAGGTGACGGGCTCAAAATGGCCATGCGAGCAGGAGCGGCGCTTGGGAACATGCAGGAAGCATGGTGGGTACCAGTTATAGACATCACGAATGACGAAGGTGCAGCCATCCCATGGATGGTAAATCGAGAACGTGTAAATCCGCGATGCATAATGGTAAATAAAAGTGGTAGAAGATTCGCAAACGAAGCTTCCAACTACAACGCATTTGGTGCAGCATTCCACCAGCTAGATCCCGGAAGCTTTGAGTATCAAAATATTCCAGCGTGGATGATCTTCGATCAAGAATACCTCGTGCGCTATGGGCTATGCAGGTTTAGAGGTGAAGGCCAAATACCCGGCTGGTTAACCTCTGCAAGCACCCTAGGCGAGCTTGCAGACCTTATAGGTTGTGACGGTTTGGGCCTTGAAGAAACAGTAGAGCGCTGGAATGCACAAACAGCTGATCTAGACGACGGTGACTTTCATCGAGGAAAAAGCATCAATGATACACATTGGGGTGATGGAACAAAAACACTAGCAGCAACGCTCGGGCCCATTGATAAACCCCCGTACTATGCCGTAGAAGTCCGTCCGGGTGCACTAGGGACCAAAGGGGGACCACAAACTAATGCAAACGCTCAGGTTCTTGATGTAGATGGCGAAGCCATAAGAGGATTATATGCTGCGGGAAATGTGATGGCGTCATCTATGGGAATGGCTTATGGAGGAGCTGGAGGAACGCTAGGACCATGTATGGTGTTTGGATTTATTGCTGGAAGGCACTCAGCTGAGGAACTAGTCCAAAAATAATGTCACTTTGGGTGTAAGAAATTACATCTAAAAACGTCTCTCCTTTGAACAACAAAGTTCAAGATTGGAGACAAAAATGAATACACATACTGGATCAAGCACAATGTCAGGACAGGCAGTACTTTGGGCACTATATCGAGGCAGCCAAAACCTGAGTCCTCTGCGTTCGAACTACCGGTCCTGCAATTTCCGGAAAGAATTTCTCGACTGGTGTGAAATTCAAAACGATGAGTTAATTTCAAATACAGGTGCGTTAGCTTAAGATCTTTCTTTATTAGTCGAACAAGATATACCATAAAGGTATGGCAAAAAATGTATTAGGTACAGATCTTGTCGACTGTAGCCTTGACCCCCTTACTGGTTACTATCGAAATGGTTGCTGCGATACAGGTAGTGGTGACATGGGAGTTCACACTGTTTGCGCCATCATGACTGAGGAGTTTCTTAACTACTCCAAAGAAGTAGGGAATGATCTTTCCACACCAATGCCAGAATACGGATTCGAAGGGCTAAAACCAGGTGACCAATGGTGCTTATGTGCACCTCGCTGGCAGGAAGCTTTTTTAGCTGGCAAAGCCCCTCAAGTAAAGCTGGAATCAACCCATATCGCCACCTTAGAATGGGCCCGATTTGAAGATTTAAAGTCCCATTCAGCTAGCAACTAACTACCACCTAGAAATTAGCTATGTAGGAGGCTATTTTCTGAAGCTGTTATGAGATTACCTAAGAAGTCTGCTGCTTTGCGGTACCGTTAGTGTATGACTCGAATAGTTCTCCAAGGAGCCCGTTACCCAGGTGATATAGCTTTTGAGCATGGTGTTATCACTCAGATAGGGACGGTTACTCCAAAATCAGGTGACATCAAAGTTCGTATTGACGGAGATATCGTGACTCCTGGCCTAATTAACACCCACCATCACTTATACCAATGGATGACCCGTGGCCACGCGTCTGGTTGTGACCTATTTCAATGGTTGACAACCCTGTACCCTATCTGGGGTCGGATGAACGTAGAGGACGTCTATGCTGCAGCTTTAGTGGGACTAAGTGAACTTGCTATGACTGGGTGCACAACTGCTTCAGATCACCATTACATCGTCCCGAACAACGATGATTCCGTTTTTGATGCGATTGTAGAAGCGGCAAAAGCAGTCGGTATCCGCCTCTTTCTCAGTCGAGGCTCAATGGATCTCGGCGAATCGTCCGGAGGACTACCACCGGATAATCTAGTTGAAGACCGTGACGCTATTCTTGCCTCTACACAAAGGGTAATCGAGGAACACCATGACGGAGACATGGTCCATGTTGTAGTTGCCCCATGCAGCCCCTTTTCTGTATCAACAGAGCTGATGGTCGAATCTGCCGAACTCGCCCGAAAATATGGACTTCAGATGCACACGCATTTGTGTGAAACAATTGATGAACAAGACCATTGTTTAGAGCGCTTCGGCAAAAGACCTGTCATGCAATTAGTTGACTGGGGATGGGCAGGTGATGACGTGTGGCTAGCTCACGGAATTCATTTGACTAACGATGAGATTTCCCTTCTTGGAAATGCGGGAACAGGAATCGCCCACTGCCCTTCATCTAATGCTCGCATTGCTGCTGGATTGTGTCCTGTTGTAGATTTCCGTAAAAATAATGTACCTGTCGGATTAGGAGTAGACGGAGCTGCGAGTAATGAGGTAGGAGGTTTATTTGGTGAGATGCGCCAAGCGCTGTACACCGCTCGAATACGCGAAGAACAAGCTGACGCATTAATGCCTGAAGATGTTCTCGATATGGGCACTGTAGGCGGAGCCAGATGCTTAGGAATGGATAATTTTGGAATGATCGACGTTGGAAGTCCAGCGGATCTCGTAGTATGGCCAGGGAATGATTTGGGAGGAATTTCGGATCCAATAACTGGCCTTATCCTAGGACCTGACAGACGAGCAAAACATGTCTTTGTAGCTGGTGAGCAACGGGTTCAAGATGGGCAGCTAATTGGAGTTGATATTCATGCTGCCCATCGGGAGCTTGCAGAACGTGCGCAGCTCTTATGGGACTAGGAGGTAAAAAATGGGAGTGAAACTAATCAAAGGTGGAACAGTTGTCAATGCAACCCATGTCGGAGAAGCCGATGTACTAATTGAAGATGAAAAAATCGTGGGCGTCGTATCTCCACATAGTGAAATAGCGATATCGGCTCTTAATGGTGATACTACCATCATTGATGCATCTGGAATGTATGTGATTCCCGGTGGGGTCGATGCCCATGTACATTTGCAACTTCCGATGAGCCCTAAGGCAACATCAAGTGACACCTTTGCTTCAGGGACAGCTGCGGCCGCTTGGGGAGGAACCACTACCGTAATCGACTTCGCCGGACAAATAAAAGGAACAGCTATACCCACCGCTATTGAGACCCGCCTCGAAGAGGCATC
Source organism: Acidimicrobiaceae bacterium (assembly GCA_002724825.1). Taxonomy (GTDB): domain Bacteria; phylum Actinomycetota; class Acidimicrobiia; order Acidimicrobiales; family UBA8592; genus UBA8592. The sequence continues at coordinate 3,409 of PBPU01000110.1, read as the reverse complement.
TGGCCAATGCGCTATAGATTACGCTTTCCATCTTTCGGTAGGAGATGTGAACGAACAATCGCTCATAGACCTAAACAAGATGCTCGATGAAGGAGTTAGCAGTTATAAGTTATTTATGGCTTACCCTGACTCGTGGTATTCAGACGACGGTCAAATACTCCAAGTAATGCAGTTAGCAGCCGATACTGGTGCAATGATCATGATGCACGCCGAGAACGGTATCGCTATTGATGTCCTTCGCGATCAGGCTTTCGAACGTGGCGCAACTGGATCCATCTGGCATGGCCGCACAAGGCCACCTGAACTGGAAGGGGAAGCCGCTCATAGAGCGATACAGCTTGCTGTAGTTGCAGGGTCTCCGCTCTATATAGTCCATCTCTCTTCATCTAACGCTCTTAATGAGGTTGCCCGAGCTCGCAATGACGGGAAGAATGTTTTTGCTGAAACTTGCCCTCAATACCTATATCTCAGCTTGGAAGAACATCTCGATCAGCCAGGGATAGAGGGAGTTAGACATATATGCTCACCCCCGCTTCGTAAATTAGGAGATGGGCATCAGGATAGTTTATGGAAAGGACTTCGAACCGATGACTTATCCGTTGTTGCAACAGACCATTGTCCATTTTGTGATGCGGAGAAGATACTTGGGATTGACGATTTCCGACAGGCTCCTAACGGGCTTGGAGTGATCGAACATAGGATGGATTTACTGTTCCAAGGGGTTCTTCAAGGAGAAATAAGTCTTCAAAGGTGGGTGGAGATATGCTCCACTACCCCAGCTCGCCTATTTGGCTTACAAGGAAGAAAAGGTGTCATTGCGCCTGGGGCCGATGCTGATGTTGTAATTTACGACCCTAATAGGGCGCATGTCCTTGGGGTAGAAACACATCATATGGCTATTGACCACTCTGCATGGGAAGGTGTCTCTGTTACGGGGCAAGCTGTAAGTGTGCTGAGTAGAGGAAGCTTTGTGGTCCGTAATCGGGAATTTGTTGGAGGCCAAGGGCATGGAAGGTTTCTTAAACGAAATATCCCAGATGTCCTTCGATAAGTTATCAAAAGGAAAATCTTCTGCCTCAAGCAATCTCTTGGGCAGCTTCAAAGGCAATAGCTACGACATCGGTATCTTGATTCAGCGAGTGAAGTGACTCAATAAGGTCCTGTGCCTTTCGTTGGTTCACATCGTTGACTTTTGTAATTGCTACACAAAACTTGGATTTTGTGGGCTTGGCTTTCTTTTGCCCCTCAGAGTGAAGGATCACTTTCGCTGCTCTTTTAGGTGTCAAATGATCATGAGGCATACATTCTGCTAGGTCCGCAACACGTTCGGGCCTGTGACAGCAGCTACTGATTACTTGACCAAGTGCGTCGGCCCCGATGGTGGAAATCATGAGATTACTGGAAGATGGAACAACAGGTTCAAATGCTGCGGGGGCCTTAAACGGAAGCCTGCGAGACCCATCGGCTTCAACTATGACATTATCTACATTCTGGAACCAGTGGTCACATAATGAGGGATCAACTCCTATAGCTTTTTCACCTTGAACTTCCTTCCAGATCATAATTGGTGTTCCGTTTGAAATGTTTTGAATGATTTCATCTTCTGGTTCAAAATAGACGGGTAGAGATCGATTTTGATCAAACCCCATCTTTGTTGTGGAAGTTAAGATTGTCCTACCACGAAGCTGCTTACCAAGCGCGTGAAGAATGGTGGTTTTTCCTCCCCCCCCAACAATTGCTATGTGGTTTTTTATTTGTGGCGCATCTAGGCCTAAATAATTAGCTAACTCGGAAATTTGCAGTGGGTCGACCATAGAAACCTAATCAAAGACTTTTATAAACCTATTTTAGGCAAGTGCAGCTCCATCAATCCGCACATGTTCTCCATTGATGTGGCGGCCTTCGTCTGAAGCGAGATATGCGATAAGACCTGCGACAGCTTCTGGTTCGACGAATGGCGTAAGTGGGTTCTGTCTAAGAAGCAAATCCATATCGATGTTGTCGATGGGTGGCATTCTCGTCATTGCTGTCTTTATTCCCCCAGGATTCACACAATTAACTTGTAGACCTTTTTTCGCATATTCAACGGCTAGAGACTTCGTAAGCGCGAGAACTCCGGCCTTACTTGCTGCATAGGCTGCTGAATATGGTATGCCCGCCAACGCCGTCGTTGAAGAGACATTGACTATTGATCCCTTAGTCTTTAGGAGATAAGGAATTGATTCTCGGCAAACAAGAAAGGTCCCTGTAAGGTTCACAGCTAAAGTCCTTTCAAAGTCAGGTGTCGGATGATCAGACGTGTGATGCCACAACTGGATTCCTGCGACATTTACAACTACATTAACTTTTCCAAATGAATCCAACATGTTCTTAATCGAACCAGAGACCTCATCCTCGTGTGAAACATCACAGATCTCAAATTCAACATTCGCTCCAAACCCGCGGCATTCCTGAGCTGTTTTTTCCAGCTCACTTTTGTCTACATCAACGATATAAAGTGAAGCGCCCTCACTTGCCATCTTTTTTGCTGTTGCTTCTCCTATGCCTGTTGCACCACCAGTAAGAAAGACGACTTTATTTTCAAAACGTTCCATATAACTTATTTACCTTTTCGCGTTTGTTTAGGGTTTTCTCCATTTGTTAGATTAATGATGCTACTAACGGTATATAGATGTAAAGTATCACAGGCCATAATTCCCAAGGAGGCACTTTACGATGCCAGATATTTCTTCCTTGAGCCTGTCGTTTGATGAAATTAGCATGAGATTTCCAGATGGAACTGAAGCTTTGCTTGATGTATCCCTCAGTGTTGGCCCGAATGAATTTGTATCTGTGGTCGGCCCTTCAGGCTGCGGGAAGTCTACCTTATTGAATATTGCCTCAGGTTTGCTCAAACCTACCGCCGGTTCGGTAGAGATTGCTGATACGAGTATGGGATATATTTTCCAGGATCCTACTCTTCTCCCGTGGAGAACGGTTTTGAGGAATGTCGAACTTCTCTGCGAACTTCATCAGGTACCTAAGGAAGAAAGGCGTAAAAGAGCACAGGAAGCAATAGATCTTGTGGGTTTAAGTGGATTTGAGAGACATTTTCCCAAGACTCTCTCCGGTGGGATGAAAATGCGTACTTCCCTTGCGAGGACTTTGACTTTACACCCAAGGGTTTTTTTATTTGATGAACCTTTTGGGTCGCTTGATGAGATTACCCGTGAGAAGCTCAACGACGAAACACAACATCTATTTCAGAAAGAAGGCTTCTCGAGCCTCTTCATTACTCACTCTATTTCTGAAGCGGTTTACCTCTCGACAAAAGTCTACGTCATGTCAGAACGACCTGGGAGAGTAATAGCCGAGTTTGATATTCCGTTTGATTATCCTCGAGCTCCTGAGCAAAGGTTTGATCCTAACT
>PBPU01000109.1 GCA_002724825.1 Acidimicrobiaceae bacterium | reverse complement strand
GTAGTTGCGAGCAGGAGAGATTCAGAATTATCAGAAATGCTAAAACGCAGGTTTGAAGATCAAGGAATGCGATTAGCAAAAATAATCGAAGAGGCTAAAGGCGACGGACTATTCGATAACTCTATTGATACAAAAGCCATAGTGACTTTGGCCCTATCAATTAACCTCGGATTTACTATCTTTCGGACAATGGAAACACCTATGCCCGAATCACACGAATGGCAAGTAGCCATCGATCGTGTTATATCAGCAGCGCTACCAGCGTGACAGGAGGACTTTAATGTCAACAGCAGAAATACAACGCACCGATCAAGAGATTCTCGACAGAGCTGCACAAGACGATATAGATGCAATAGCAGCCTACAACCCAGATCCTGACGCGGTCTTACACGAAGTACAAGATCAGGCTGATGCACTCTTCACTTGGGACTATGAAAAAGGTAGTCGCCCTCGCCTTGACAAACTTTACGAAAAAGCAAAAGTCTCCCAATGGAACGCCCAAACAGATCTTGACTGGTCAATCGAAGTTGACCCACAGAAAGCTTTCAACATCTTTACTGAGGTATCCAATGTAAACACAGGCCACTGGACCGAACATCCAGACTCTCCAGCAAAAAATTGGGGCGATAAAGAATGGGATCAATTTAGTGTCGAATCTTTTGCCTGGCGATTATCGCAATTTTTGCACGGTGAACAAGGAGCGCTTCTCTGCACTGCGAAGATAGTTGAAACAGTTCCATGGATTGATGCCAAATACTACGCTGCCACCCAGGTCGTTGATGAAGCCCGACATGTTGAGGTATTTAATAAATATATCGATGAAAAAATCGGAGTTAGATACCCAGTAAATCCTCACCTCCAGCTTCTTATCGATGACATTATTAACGACAGTCGATGGGATATGACTTATCTCGGGATGCAGATAATGGTTGAAGGTCTAGCCCTAGCAGCATTCGGTCTGATGCACCAGGTGACTACTGAGCCGCTTTTAAAGAAACTTTTAAGATACGTAATGGCTGATGAGGCACGTCACGTAGCATTCGGAGTCTTAAGCCTCCAAGAGGTCTATCAAGATATGACAGCTCAGGAAGTAAGAGAGCGACAAGAATTCGCTTTTGAGGCAGGTATCAGGATGCGGGACCGGTTACTTCAGCAGGAAGTATGGGACAGAATGGGATGCGATGTCAAACATGCTGTGAAACATGGACTCGATATCCCTGATGAAGATCAAATATTTAGTCAGCTTTTATTTTCTAAAATCGTCCCGAACTGCCGCAAACTCGGCCTACTCGATGCTGGGGATGGATGGCTTAGAGATAGGTTTACCGAAATAGGGGTCATTGAGCTTGAACATCTAGAAGACACCGGCCAAGAATACGATGCGTTCACCCTTGATGAGGGCACCCCAATACCGGCCCCACATTAATGTCGCCTACCAAGGGGCCAAAGCCAAACTACCTTCAACAGAAAATCAACAAAAGGACAGCCATGAGTCTTCTCTCTACCTTATGTTTGAGCTGTATGGTTTTCGCTGCTTAGGTCAAGTTAAACAGATATTCAACTTGCTTATGAATTACGTCCCAAGTTCGGCTTGCGGCCATGATTGGCCTTTTTTCGACGAGCGTTGGCCTTTTTCTTCTGTGTTCTCTTTGACATAAACCCTCCGGTTTCATCATCTACCATACAAGAAGCATCAGCAACTCACGACTACTTGCGGTACCCTTCGAAGACTATGGAAAAATTCGGATTTGTAGGATTACCTAACGCAGGGAAATCTTCACTTTACAATGCACTAACTGGCGGCTCAGCTCTCGCCGCACCATACGCATTCGCTACAACTGACCCAAACGTTGGAGTAGCTAAAGTTTTAGATCACCGCCTCCAACTCCTTTCGACAATGAGCCAATCTAAGAACACCGTCCACGCCAGCGTACAATTCACAGATATAGGCGGATTAGTCGAAGGAGCCAGCCAAGGCGAAGGCCTTGGGAATCAGTTTCTAGCAAATATTCGTGAGGTAGATGCAATCGTCTATGTTCTCAGAGCATTTCAGGACCCAGATATTCCTGGCGAGCCAGATCCACTTGAGCAATTACGTGTCCTAGAAATTGAATTAACTCTTGCGGATTTAGAAACATTAGAAAAACAAGTTGAAAAAAAAGTCAAGGTATCGCGCATTGACAAAAGCATTGCAGCAGAGGTAGAAGCAATTCAGACCGCGCTGGAAGCCCTCTCCAACGGAACGCCCATTTATCGAAGCGCTTTAACTAAAGAAGAACTTAGTTTTTTAAGCCACTATTTCCTTCTTACAGCCAAACCTGTTCTTGCAATAGTGAATATTGGTGAAGACCAATTAGCTAATAGTGAAGAGCTAACAAAACCTGTAATGCTAGAACTTCAAGACAAAGCCGAGGTAATAAGTGCTTGTATCCAACTGGAGGCTGAAGCAGCTGAGTTACCTCCAGATGAACAGGTCGACCTTCTAGAAGGACTAGGTCTCGGAGAAGGCGCTCTACCCAGATTTGTCAAACAGGCATACCATATTTTAGGTTTACGAACTTTCCTGACAACAGGGGAAAAAGAAAGCCGAGCTTGGACATTTCGACAAGGCTCGACAGCGCCTCAGGCAGCAGGAAGGATTCATACAGATTTCCAAAAAGGGTTCATCCGGGCTGAAACAATCAACTGGGAAATGTTGCTGGAATGTGGCGGCTGGTTCGAAGCACGCGAATCTGGAAAGGTAAGGGTGGAGGGAAAGGACTACATAGTACAGGATGGGGATGTAATGGAGTTTCGTTTCAACGTCTAATAGAGATTCCAGAATAAAAATCCGGCTACTATCTTCTAAGTGCGATATTCAAGAACTTCTTGTAGTTGCACGGCCTAGGAGGATCACATGAAGAACCCTGGACTAGTTCTCGTCAGTACTCCTATAGGTAATCTAGATGACATCTCGCTCAGAGCTACCAAAGAGTTAAAAACAGCTGATGCAATCTGCTGCGAAGATACCCGAAGAACAGGAAAATTACTCGCCCATCTTCAATGTGAACCTCGTCCTCCCTTAATTGTTGTCAATGAACACACTGAGAAAGAACAATGTGCCAGCATTATTTCCAAGATTAATAATGGCAAACGAATCGTAATGGTCACTGATGCAGGTATGCCCGCAATTTCTGACCCTGGAGAGTTCATAGTCCGACAAGTTGCAGACGCCGGACTTCCTATTGAAGTGATCCCCGGGCCTTCTGCCGGCATTACTGCACTGGTGGGAAGCGGGATATCGTCAAGAAGGTATCTCTTTGAAGGGTTCCTACCAAGAAAGGGAGCTGGGCGTTCAAATAGGCTTCTGGAGATTTCTAACAGCCCACACACAATAATAATTTACGAATCACCTCGAAGAGTCCACAAGACCTTGAAGGACCTTGTCCAATATTTAGGTGATAGTCGAAGAGTGGTAATTGCTCGGGAATTAACAAAATTACATGAAGAATATATTCGCGGAACTCTGGGTGAACTAGTGCAAGCGCTATCTGTGAAAGACCTTAGAGGTGAGATCGTGATTATCTTGGAAGGAGCGTCAAATCAGCAGGAAAAAACTTCAGAGGAAATTCTTTCTGCGTTAAATGAAGGAAAGAAGAAAGGGATGACAACAAGAGATGCAGTCAGAGAAGTTGCGACTATTACCGGAGTATCCAAAAGAAAAGTTTATGAACTCTATCTTTCATCAGTGAGAAATTAGGTAAGGTAACCGACCCTTCAATAGGTGCGGTAACCTGCTAGATATGACCACTCCCGTACTTGTAGCTGTCGCCTGGCCGTATGCCTCAGGATCTCGCCATCTCGGCCACCTTGCTGGGGCGTATTTGCCTTCTGATATCTTTGCGCGCCAGCAGCGTATGATTGGAAATGAAGTCCTTATGGTAAGCGGGTCTGACGTTCATGGCACTCCGATCACGGTAAGAGCAGATGAAGAAGGATTAACTCCACAGGATATTGTCGACCGGTATCACAATGAATTTCTTGATCAGTGGGATCAGCTAGGTATTTCATGGGATCTGTATACGACTACCGGAACTTCTAATCATTCTGAAGTTACTCAAGAAATGTTTCTTGCCCAGTTGGAACGTGGACATATTGACCGGCGAACAAGTAAGCAACTTTATGATGTCGAGGTAAACAGATTTCTTCCAGATCGTTATGTCGAAGGAACATGCCCTCACTGCGGCTCAAATGAAGCACGCGGAGATCAGTGTGATAACTGCGGGAAAACGTATGATGCGACCGAACTGATCAATCCGAGGTCAAAAATGTCACCTTCATCTCCGGTGCTTCGAGAAACTGAACATTTTTATTTCCGTTACTCCGACTTTAACGATTCCCTCGAAAGTTTTCTGAATTCCAAAGAAGGATGGAGGAATCATGTAATCAATTTTGCTCTGGGATGGCTCCGAGACGAAGGGCTTATTGATAGAGCTATTACTAGAGATCTTGATTGGGGAGTTGAGCTACCTGTTGAGGACCTTGGTGAAGGTAAAAGAATCTATGTTTGGTATGACGCAGTTATCGGCTACCTTTCTGCATCCAAGGAGTGGGCAGAGCGACAAGGAACTCCAGACAAGTGGAAACACTGGTGGCATAACGATCAATCACGCCATGTATATTTCATTGGAAAAGATAATATCCCATTTCATGCGTTATTCTGGCCAGCTCAGCTAATGGCGGTAGGAGAGCAAGTAGCTGGCAAAGAGCTTCACTTACCTGATGATATCCCAGCGAATCAGTATGTCACTTTTAAAGGAGGGAAGGCATCAGCTAGTCGAGGAGTCGGGATGACAATCGAGGAAGGACTTCAACACTTTCAAGCAGATGCACTGCGGTATGCCCTTGCGTCAAACTTCCCCGAACAAGCTGATACCGAAATTTCATATGAAGAGATAGTCAGACGCATCAACGAAGAATTAGTAGCGAATTGGGGGAACCTAGTCAATCGAGTCTTGTCGATGACGCATAAGACCTGCGGCGGAGTTGTTGCTGAACCCGGTGAGCTAACCAAAGATGACACGGCTCTACTTGCGTTTATTGATCGCTCTCTCGAAGAGTCTGCCGAGCTATTCGAAATCGTTGAGTTGCGTGCTGCATTACGTAAAGGGATGGAAGCAGCCCAAGCAGCGAATAGATATCTCAACGCAACAGAGCCTTGGAAACTAGCAAAGACTGATCTGGATCGAGCTCAAACCATTCTGTACGTTGCCCTAAGTGCAATTAACGGTATTCGCGTCATGCTTAGTCCATTCCTTCCGTTTACCTCTGAGAAACTTAATGACCTTTTAGGGCATCCGGAAGAATGGTCCAGAGTTCCCCTTACTGCTGGCCTTCCTATTCCCAAACCTACTCCGCTCTTCAACAAGATTGAGGCATAAAAGCAAAATGAGCGTCGAACAGGTGCAAAACATATCCCTTAAATGGGTAGACAACCATTGCCACATAGAAAACAGCGATGAAGGCAGGGGAGAGGTAGAAAGGGCGAAAGGTCTAGGCGTAAAAAAACTAATTAATGTAGGGACCGATCTTGAAACATCTCGGGACGCCATTGCATTCTCCCAGGAGTTTCCCGATTCTGTGTTCTCTACAGCAGGAGTTCATCCTCATGAAGCCTCGAAAGGCCTTGCAGGTATTAAAGAGCTCCTTGAAGATCCCAAAGTTGTTGCAGTAGGAGAATGCGGACTTGATTATCATTACAATTACTCAGCTCCTACCGCTCAAAGGGCTGTTTTTGCAGAACACATCGATCTTGCACATGAATTCGATTTACCGCTTGTAATCCATGCAAGAGATGCTTGGGATGAGATATTTGAGATCCTAAAGTCAAAAGAGCCACCTTCTCGCACTGTTTTCCACTGCTTCACCGGAGGGCCAAAAGAAGCAGAAAAGGCGCTTAATCTAGGTGCTCTGCT
>PBPU01000108.1 GCA_002724825.1 Acidimicrobiaceae bacterium | reverse complement strand
GAGTGGGTTGAACAATTCCTTGCCCCCGAATAGTGAACCATGCCCATCCAACGCGGTCAGCCAGCACCAGAACGCCAGAGCGTCCTTACATTTGTATCGCCAAGTGTAGGGGATTTGTTGTTCTACGAAACGGTTGATGCGAAAACCGTTGGGGCTGGGGCTGGAGGGATCTTAGGAAAAGGGGCAAGTATCCTCTCAGCAACGTGGAGCTATGATGTTGATGTCAATGTTGATGCGGGCGACCATCAAAAAGGATACACAGTTACTATAACAACTGATAACCACCATTATTTATACAATGGGGATTACGTTACGGTAGAAGGACTAGGTCGTGATTCAGGATATTTTAGTGCCAACGGAACGCACAAGATTGCAAATGCATCAGGAAATCAATTTACATATTTTGTCCGCGAGCAACCCGATGCGTCATCTCCAATAGACGTAACAAATAATCCCCGCATATACTTAGCGCACCCTAGCTACGGGACAGCTCACCCGGACACCGAAAAATTCCCCCGCCACAAGCTGTGCCATGTTAAGCAGGCAGACCCTAACGGCCTGACTTTCCAATACTACTACGCGGCGGATCGCCTCCACCAAGACGACTACAACTTTGAATTCTCTCAAGCAGATTTTGGCGGCAACAAGTATGACACGGTTGTAAGGACGTATGTTACTCTGCGGTCTGACTTCTTTGATACCGACGACAAGTATAAAGCGGGCGACCCGATGCCTGATGTCCCAGCTTCTCAATTTGAGGACGAATATATTTTGATGACCCGCCAGCAGAAGCGGATTGGTGATGCTGAACTCGATGGGTTGTTTGTTGTAGAACAGCGGATTTACTTTAAGCGCGTTGAAATTTCCACTGCTAGTTACGACGAAACTACTGAAGGGACGCTTGTTCAGACTGAGACGTTGTATCACAGGGGGGAGCGCTACAATTCAACTCAAGCTGAAGCAGTTATTGAGAGGGAAATCTTGGATGAAACAAAGTGGGGAGTTTCCGCAGAAGGGGTGCGGACAGAGGGGAAACAACTCAGCGATGATTGGTTCCTTGTCACATCTACCGATGTAATCCCTCAAGACAAGGCAGGAACTGGCGCAAAGTTCGGCGGGAAACTTCTCCGGTCTTACGATACTTACATTACATATTCATGGCCTGCTGTACTTGGGGAAGATGGGACTACCGATGTTAATGGTGCGCTCATCAATCAAGGAATCCATATTATGACATGGAAGGACAAAGGCGGCGGTAACCGCGATTACGTGCGCCCCCAGTTCAAAGAACAAGGCTACCGTGGGCCTACCCGTGCAACCATTACAGAAGAATGGGCACTAGAGGCCCCGACTATTTCTAGCGACAAACAACGCCCGTTTACGATGAAGCCGCTGCCAATCGTTTACAATAGTCCATATCTTTCAGTGCAGATCCCCCCTACGTTGCACCCCAGTGTGTTTGTAGTTTGTGACACAGGCACATCTGACCCGACATGGGGGCATAATACTGGTTCTAAGGTAACCTACCCCGCGACCAATGTAACAGACTGGCCTAACAGTTTTGTTGCCACAGTTGAAGTAAACCCTTTTCGGGGTGGGTATCTTACCCGCCAAGTTACAGTCTTTAAGCCAGAACCGATTCCTTCGTAATGGCCAATGATTTTTTTAACGACACCCTCCCTTCATTTGTGGGGATTGATATAGGGTGGGACCAAGACCCTAATTTCCCTATTGGGGATTACTCAGTAGTGCAGGATGCTGCTGATTCTACTAACAGGCAGTTCACGTTATCCCAGACTGAGGATGATAATGTTGCATTGAGCGAAGGGGTCTTGATGATTACAGGCCCAGCTACTTCTGGATTTGATGCTGATCTTGACGCACAGGGTAAGTTTTCTGGCAGAGCTTCTTGGCACCAGATCGGTACAGAGTTTGCAAAACTTGACGGCGACGATAACCCCCTACTTGCGAAAGACATAGACGGGAACGAACTTACTCTAGGTATTGGGGAATACGGTTTTTGGATTACATTTGAATCTCAGGATATGTTTACAGACATAGCCTCACCATATGCTTCTGTAGGACGGTTGGTAATTGAACAGATCAGCGACACGATTCGTTTTATAGGTTCTGATACATATACAAAAGATACGGATGCAGTTAATTTTGTAGATGAACTGGGGCAGGGGAACGGATTTAGATATCCCGTAATTTTCTTAGGGTCAGCCGAAGTAGAATTTGTCGAAGGTGAAAAGGTCGCTACGTTTACGCAATTTACATTTGGCCCACTTACTATCCCTGCTATTACCTATCTTGATGGTTTAATTTCTACAGATAGTAAAACCCTTCTTATGGAAGGCGAAGACAGGGGCATAACAACCTCCCCTATAGCAGCAGACAGTGATAATGACATAATCAACACGGATAGTGGGCAGGTTAAACTCAAAATTGGGTCAATTACGGGTGGCCATATTGTGATCGAACGCGCAGACGAAAATGACGGGAAACCTAAGATTGGTGTAGAGGATGGGGCTTTTGCAGAACCCCCCACTGCGTTTAATAACGATACTCACCAGCACCCTGCACCCTGATTAACCCCCTAATCTTGACCCTTAACCTCCTATCTGATACTGTGAATTATGGCCACATTGACTGTACAGGGGGTGGAAGATGCTTTGCTGGAGATATGCGGTTCCAGAGGCGCGAACTCCGATCAGTTTAGAAAAGAACTGAATCTGGCCCTCCCCCGCCTTTACAATATGGGGATGTGGCGCGACCTGCTTTTTGAGCACGTTGTCACCACCACGGCTAGTACTTTTACGATCCCCGACAATGCTGAGTCTATTATCTCGGCTCTTGTGGATTCTGATAGTAACAGCATTGATTATTCTTACCCCAATACGGTTTACGGACCCCACCATGATTACAGGATCGCGGGCCGTAATGACAGAGCAGGGGACCATACTCTGGCTTCTTTCGGGATCGTGGACGACGGCTACTCAGCCACTGTCGAAGAGCCTGTGGACGGGAAGACCTACAGCTTACGGTTAGCTCCGATCAATCCGGCTACCGCGCTCCCTTCTTCTGGGATTATCTATGTAACTTTTTCAGACGGGACAAACACATCTAAACTTGGAACCAATGAAGATTCCGCTGACGGGGGTAAGTTTACTTGCGACGGGTCAGCAGCTTTGAACACAGCTTCTGTAACGTCCGATATAACCAGTATTAGTGAAATAAGAGTAAGCACTACTGAGTTATCTGACCCAGTTCAGTTGTTGTGGGTTGAGACAGGCTCGTCTCCCGAAGTGACTCTCGTAGCAGCTAACGACCTCCAACAAGCCAATCAAGTAACCCGTTACCGTCGTTACCGCATCGACAACCGGAACGAAAAAACGATGTCGATCCGCCTCCTGCTAAAGCGCAAGTTCCAGACACTTCTTAGTAGCACGGACGTTGTTTATGTTTCTAGTCTGAGTGCAATCAAGCATGCCATGTTGGGCAACACTGCGGAAGACAATGCAGATCTTGAACGCGCTAATTACCACTGGGGAATTTGCCGCGCTATCCTTGATGAAGAGCTTGATGCCCACAGAGGCGCGGCTAAACCCAGAATCAATTTCGACCCCTCTGGTGTGGGAGCCTACACCAACAATATGATGTAACCCCCAATTCAATGATCGAATACATTACAAATAACGCAGAAGAACTTTTGCAGATTGCAGCCAGCGTAATTGCGGTGGCCTCACTAGTCGCCACCATGACTCCTAACGAATCGGACAACAAATGGGTCCAGAGAATCTCAGGCGTCATTAGCTGGCTTGCCCTCAATGTGGGCAAGGCTAAGAGCAAGTGAAGACCTTCTTTAAGTTATTAACTGCTGCTTTACAGGCTTATGTCGAATATGTGCGACTGCAACGAGACCGACATCTCGACGCTCTCGAAGATAGGCTTGATGGCCTTGCTTCCATTGGCGACCCTCATAGCAAGCTGCTCATGGAACGGGTCGCAAAGCGCATCAAGCGCGAACGCGAGCGCATTATACGATCCGCCAACAGTGACGCTGATTGAAGGCAAAACGTATGAGTTTTGCGAAGGGAGTTTGGTGGGGCGAGAAGACCACAAGTTTCACAGCGACTACTCATATCGCCGTGCGGTTATCATTGGTGAAAAATGATTAACTACCCTAAAGTCATCGACTCTCTAGTCGGCATGGCGGCTCCGATGCTGGGCCTTATCACAAGCATGCAGGAACAATTTGAGTATTGGTTGCGTGTTGGTTCTCTTATTGTGGGCATCGCTGTTGGCCTTGTGTCTCTTTACCGCGTCATTAAAAAATGAAAATTGGTCTGGCAGTTGGGCACTCCCGTCTAGGAGACCAAGGCGCATATACGACAGGCGACTATGTCCTTTCGGAATGGGACTTTAACCGCGACATGGTTCGCCGTATCGCCCATGTTTTAAATGTAGACCACCGGATCTACGATACATATCCGGCCAAGAGCTACACAGGCGGCATCAATTATCTGTCTCGTAAGTTAATCGAAGACGACATCGACGCAGTTATTGAGCTACATTTTAACTCAGCCAGCCCATCCGCCAAAGGGCACGAGTGGCTTTACTGGCATACTAGCAAGGGCGGAGAGAAACTTGCTTCTACTCTACGTGATGAGATGGAGCAATCGTATCCCGAAATGGTTTCACGGGGCATAAAACCGCGAGGCCCCAAACAACGAGGTAGTTATCTACTCCGCAAGGTGCGCCCTGTAGCGGTGATTGCTGAACCGTTTTTCGGGAGTAATGAAGAAGAGTGGAGAATGATTAACAATAATCGTGGGAGGCTTGCGGGTGTGTATGCCCGTGCGATTAAAAACTATGCAGAAGGATGAGCCTCCCCAAGAGCATAACTATCGGCGGTGTTCGGGTCCGAATCCGGCTGGGAGATCTGGGAGATGATGACTGCTACGGGATGTATTCCCATAGACGAAAACTTATTACCATCGATAAGACCCTCAAGGGTAAGGAACTCCACGACACCGTGCGGCATGAGATGCTTCACGCTAGCCTCGCCATCTCTGGTCTCAGTTACTCAGAATCTTACGAAGAGGAAAGTATAGTGAGGTGTATGGACGAGATCTATTTCCCAGCTTGGGAAAGGTTTACTAAACGATTTAACAGTGAATAAAAAATCACGAGTCAACGAAGCGGGCAATTACACTAAGCCGACGATGCGACGCCGTTTGTTTAACGAGATCAAACGTGGAACAAAAGGGGGCAAAGCAGGACAATGGTCAGCACGGAAAGCCCAGTTATTAGCTTCTCGCTACAAAAAAGCGGGGGGCGGTTACAGAGATTAAAGATATGAAAAAATTCAAACCACATATGATGTACGATAAGTCGGGCAAGGGCCACAAAGCAAACACCTACGAAGACCACCTTGCTATGAAGAAAAAAGGTTTTGGCCACACTAAACCCGAAGGCGCAAAAAAAAGAGCGGCTAGATTTCTAAAGAAAAAAGACAGTTACTGATGGCTAAAAGAAACCCACAGAAATCTTTAGATCGTTGGACAAAACAGAAGTGGCGCACTTCTGATAAGAAGCCCAGCAAAGGGAAGAAAAGATATTTACCTGATGCTGCGTGGGCTTCTCTGTCTTCTTCTGAAAAGGCCGCAACTAATAAAGCTAAAGCTGAAGGTAACAAAGCGGGTAAGCAATTTGTTAAGCAACCTAAATCGATTGCTGATAAGACCCGCCAATTTAGAACTTGAGCCAGTTTCGCCAGCTAAAAAACCGATTCGTCCTGTTTCACCCTAACAAGGAAGATGTCGCGGAGGCTTTCCGAAGGTCTCAGGCTTTAGGCATACCACCTAATTCCTACACTAAAGGGGCAGGCCGGATGACTGGGTTTTTGGGGGAGGTTGCTTTTGGCAAATATATTAAAGCCGCAGAGCATGTAGGTGAGCAGTGTTATACCCATGACTACCTTTTCAATAAGAAGAAGGTGGACGTAAAATCTAAAACCTGCACGACTCGTCCCCAACTTCACTACATCGCTAGTGTAAATTCTGCGAACAAAGATTTAAAAGCAGACGTGTATTTTTTTACACGGGTCCACAAAGATTTTTCAAAAGTCTGGCTTTTAGGGTGGGCTAGCCGCCACCACGTCACTAAGCCTTTAAATTTTAAAAAGAAAGGCGATTCAGATGAAGAAGGGTTTACCTATCTTTGCGATGGGTACCACCTCCCGATCAAGGCGTTGAGACGGCCTGACTCGTTTGAGTCATCACATCGATATCGAAGGAAGAAGAAAGGCTGATTTCCCAAATCTTGCCACCACCTCTACCTTTAGATTTGATTGGTCGAACGTGGGAATTGTTTTTCCCAGACTCTTCCAGAGTGGCCATACCCCGTCTGACAAACTCTAGGTTGTTGGACATGCCAACATTCCTCCCGTTGTTGAAGTCATGCAGCGCGACTTGGAATTCTGTCAAGGTGCCCGTCCAATAATCCATTTCGTCGTTTAGCTCGCGGCACCTCTTCACAAAGAACTCTACCAGTTCTGCCACGGTGCTTCTGCTACTGTTATCGTAAGCGGCATCAGCAATAGTGTTGTCGATAAAAGACTGCACTCCAAAACGACCCACGTCTTCCACTTCTTTTGGGATCACCCAGTCCATAAGGAACTTAGCGAAAAACGGCAGCTCATCCTCGATGGTCTTCTCAAGTATAGAGTTACGAGGGAAATTACTTGTAGCGTTGTCCCTGATACGTAGAGCCATCAACTTGTCCCTGTTGCTACTGTCCAAAGAAGGTATCACCGACAAACTGTTAATGTCCATGTTAAGAGACATCACAACTCTACCCGTCCACGGAATGCTCATTGCATCAGCGTATTTAGCCTGATACTCAACACGAGGGTTTGCTACGGCCCTCTTAATCAGCTCAGTTGCTTTCCGTTGATCTTGGAATGAAGCAGCAGAAGTAGTGTCGTCAATGACCCACGTTGCTACACGGCCCAGATCCTTGTTGAATTTTGTCTGACCAGACAAGTAATCAGAAGCGTCAGCATACCCACCCACTAATCCACTGATTACCCTGTTCGACAACAACGACTTCCCCTTATTCGTTGGACCCACTAAGAGTAGAGCCTGCCCTTGTACGAACTCCCTCTCCAGAACGGACATATAGAACCGCTTCAGCCACGAGTAAAAGTAATCCAGAGCAGGGCTAGAACCGCTATCCACAAAAAGCTGGCTCAACCACTTATCCAAAAAAGGCCATTTTGTTTTATCGCCGTCCGCATCAGGCTGGACTGGATCAATGTTTGCACAGTTCAGAATCCTGTGCCCGTTGTAGCTCACAACTCTATCGTCTGAGAATACAACAGGGGCAATCTCATCAATTCTGTTCTGGTTGCTTACTGTTAAAATAGCAGCCTCCACTTCCGACAGTGGTTGGTTCTTCCTTGGCTTGGCAGTAAATCCAGCCTGCCTCAACTCTAGGATAAGTTGGTCACGGGGAATAGACACAGCACTGTTAAAGAGCACCTTAAAAAAGCTCCGACCGTTAAACCAATACTCGTCAAGTAGCCCCGCCAGCTTCTTCTCTTCGTAGTCTTTTACGAACCCCGCTCCGAAGATGTCGCGCCACGACATGAAGCCCTTCCCCGCTCTGTCGCTGTAACAGACGATACCGTCCTCTACGACCTGACACCCGTCTCTGTTTATACCGTCGTCAATCCAGAACAACGGGCCGCGAGACCCGATCTCAAAATCCCCAACCCAACGGTTTGGGAAACGTGATTCGATTTCTTCCGCTACTGTGCTGATGGGTATGGACGTGTCATTAGATTGAGGCGGCTTGTCGGACACCGCTTTAGCAAGAGCTGCCTGAACAATAGATGCGTCAAGCGGCTCTGATGTTTTTACCCAATCCTCCCCCAGCTCAAAATACTGATTGGCTCTTAACGAAGAACTATCAAACCCCGCAAACAACTTGTTCAGTTGCAGAGATTTCATCATGTTCAACATGAACGTATCGAACAGCTCAGGCTCGATAGGGATAGGCTCTTTGAATTCCCACACCAAACGAAGATACCCCGACTGCGTCTTAGATCTCCACGTTGGTAATTTCCCAGCCCCGCATTTGAACTTGATGTCACTGTCTATAGCGGCCCAGTCAACCGATGCATCGTAGTCAGCAACAACCCCATATATTTTGTGCGCTGGGTTATCGTTGCTTACACGCTTTGAAGGTGCCCTACCTTCGACACTAG
>PBPU01000107.1 GCA_002724825.1 Acidimicrobiaceae bacterium | reverse complement strand
TTGGCTATACCATGTCCAATTATAATCAAATGTGGCATCTCCATTCTTCATTACTGGGCGTTGAGTGTATGCAGTCTCTTGGCTTCCCATGAATTGTCCATTTCCATCAATATCAACTTGTAGAGCGATTGGATCTTGGTCCCATGCATCATTAGTACGATTTGTCACCGTGCCTATTACTCCAAAGGTTTCGCCAGTGTTCATTTCAGGAACAATTTCACAACGAACAGGGCTTGTTGGGTCGGTTGGATCAACTTGACCGCAAGGTGGCAAGTCGCTATCGCCGCCATTCACCAGTGAAATGAACCAATGCGTTGTATTTACCGACAAGAAGTTGCGTAGGTTAATCGCTTCACCAGGCAGATTATCCGGAATGCCATCCCAAAGGCTAGGATACGGACGTAGTACCTTAGCCTCTTCAAAGGTAATTCCTGCAGCATCCAATGCTTGCTGGTGGAACAGTGTAGCCCAATTGCCGAATGTTCCATCTCCATTGTTGATGGTACCGTCCCAGAAGTAAACTGCAGATAGCCCACTCACAATCATTTCACCTTCGATGTTCATGCGGTGCATGACACGAACGGAGAACGGATCTGCACTATCTCCATGCAAGTATGGGAATGGCCATTCATCCGCCAATTCTGGAATAACTGATGCTATAATTTCAATATCACCAGCAGGTAGGCTGGTATTGGTGTAATCATATCGTAATGGCATTCCCGTATTACTATCGATTAGAACATCGTGAGTTTTGGTCAAGTCGTTCCAAACAATTTCTTCGTAACCGCCAGGAATTTGACCTACTCCATTATCCATAGTTGAATTCCATTGAACTTGCTTCCATGTTCCATTAGCACCAAGGTTCTGTACAAATGTCAAAGAAGCCCATCCGTCACTATCTGTTCTGTATCCATCATTATTGAATCCAGAGAAATTCGATGGGTTTGTTGTATTGCCGAATAGACCTCCTCTAATCTCGAAACTGATTGGCGAATGGATAATTCTGTTATCATATAGTCCACGAGACCAATCTGCAGCATAGTGTGCTTTGAAATCAAGCCAGAATGGTTGTTCATCGCTACGGAAGTAAGTCCAAGCAGAATAATCCACAGTCATATTCGCTTCTGCTCCAACCAAATAAGATTGAGATTGATTGCCATTGAATGCAAACATCTCAGTGACCTCGGCGTAAACACGGTAAGTGGTATTATCTCCTACTACCAAATCTTCTGGATACAAGAATTGTCCAACTGTGAAGTTGCCCCACATATTGGTAACGACATCGATTGTCTCAATTGCAGTAGTATTGTTTCCAGTCCATTCAATATGTACCTGAACTGGCAAACCAGGTGCTGCCTCATACACGGATGTTATTGGATTCAGCCAGTCGACATGCCCTCTGAAAATTGCTGGACTTTGAGCATCCAGCCACAGAGTATCTGGAATGTCCATTGTGATGTAAGTCGGAGCTTTATCATCAGCATCTAAGATACAATCATTGTCATGATCCCAATCACTAGATTCGGCTCCAGCATAACATGGGTCGGAAACATAGTTTTCTTCCAAGTGGTCCCAGTTATTATCTTCTCGAGAATCATTGTCGTCATCGTTATCGATTGCATCAGGGCCTGTGGACGGGTCACTAGGGTTTGCAATCCCAAGACCTCCTCCAAAGTCATCGTGATCCCAAGGGTTAGTAGACTCTGTATCGAATCTTAATGGCCAGAGAAGTACTTCGTCTTCATCGTGCATTCCATCTTCGTCATCGTCCACATCTATGTCGTCACGAGTGCCGTCATTATCGTGGTCGAATGGGGCGGTAAGTGAGACTTGAGCCTCAACCAAATTAGAGAGACCGTCGCCATCAAAGTCGTCGTCTGCCCAATCTACAATTCCATCGTTATCATGGTCGAACGGAGATTGTTCTTCACCGGTGAAACAGCCTGCAAGTAATTCTTGATCTACATCCATTACACCATTGTTATCATCATCAGGATCTTCTGAATCTGGTACGCCATCATTGTCGTTATCGACATCATAATATTTCGGAGATTTCAGACCTTGGCTCATTACTCCTTTATCCCAAACAGCTTGGAACCATCCATCGCCATCTACGTCCTGATCGTTGCCATCATCGTCCAAATCATCACAATTTAGACCTGTAAAGAATGCTGTTCCATAATCTTGATTTAAGTCATCATCCAAATCATCATTGGTGTCAACTTCAAAGAAGTCCCAAACTCCATCGTTATCATCATCGACATCGTTCCAATCATAAATTGCATCATAATCCTCGTCAAGGTCGACTGTATTATTCGTGAAGTCGCCATCAACATCGCCATCTTCTGAATTCTTGTCTAAATCGGCGCCTAATTCATCAGGGAATCCAATAGTTGCAGCATTTGCAGTGTCGTCAAAGTTCCACTGCCATATTCCGGTTAGCAATCCCATCCAAGTAATGAATGCGTCTCTGTTGTCCTGCATTTGAGTGTAGGAAATGGCGCTTTCAACATCACCATCTCCACCGAAATCGTAGTGGTAACATCCGCCTTGTGCTCCGGATGTACATGTCCAATCTGTACCTCCCTGTACCTTACCGCCATTTCCTTGGTCAAAGTTCCAGTCAGGTCTTGTTGAATAAGGAGAGCCGAAGTTGGCATTTGTTCCCGTTAGTGGCATCTGGTAAGCAATAGCGTATGCATATCCACAAGTGAAGCCTGAACCGAGTTGTCCAACGGTCATACCACACTGTGTAAGATTCATTGTACCGCCCATCTTTAGGTCGTTAACATCCAATAGACCATCGTTGCCTTCGTCTTGGTCCCACCAATCCGGCATACCATCTGCGTCTTGGTCAGTATCTAATCCGTTGATTAGAGAATCGCCATCTGCATCAATATCCCACTCGTTACCACCATTGTATGAAGACCAGCGAGTGAACATGAACCAGTAGAATTCAGGTACATCTCCACCTGTTGGCGCTGGTTGTGTTGTTGTATCGTATCCGTTGTAATTCAACACCATTGGTGTCTGAGAGTCTTTGAAGGGATTCGCTCCCCAAACTAGGTCCCAATAATTGTCCGTGTTGTCTGAATAATCTTGGCTATCTGCACTACCATCTAGGTCTCCGCCATCGCCAACTGGGTAATATGGAGTTGCGAAAGCATCAGTCGCATCATAATCCACTATGCCACAGTTACCGTCGTCAGGATCGTATAAATCATTTAATCCATCATTATCATCATCCCAATCAATATCGTTCGATAATCCATCTCCATCAATATCTGAATCTACGTCATTTGGCCCATCGTCTCTGAATAATGAACCATTGATTTGGTGGAATACAGCATCGTTGTCAAAGTCACAATCCCAGTCGATATCGATGATATCAATGATTCCGTCTCCGTCATCATCAATGTCGTCCCAGTTTGAGATTCCATCTCCGTCCCAATCATTGAATTGAGAATAAGATGCTCTTTCTGTTAGACATCTAGGGTCTGGATTTGGCGGGTTTGGGTTAGCAGCGGACATGCATGTTGCAATCCAAAGCTCTGAATTCTTAGAAAGCGGATAAGTGTCATTTTCGTTTTCGATTTGGTCATCGTCAATATCGTAAGGGTAGTCTGAAGCGGTTGTAAGTGTTTGAACTGCATCATCAGGTGTTGGTGAGCCGCCCATTTCTGGATCTAGCCAATCCCAAATTCCGTTGTAATTCTGATCGAATGGGCGGAATCTGTCGTCATCTAAATCTGCATCGTAATCCATTTCGCAATCGTGCCCAGGAGTGTTATCAGTATCTGCACCCGGTGTTTGATAAGGAGAGGAGTCAACTCCGGTATAATCGTTTAATCCATCGCCGTTTGTATCAATATTCCAACACACATCAGGAATGCCATCGTTGTCGTCATCAGGATCATACATATCTAGAAGGCCATCGTTGTCGTCATCTGTATCTGAACTGTCTGGGATACCATCATCATCATTGTCAGGATCTATGAAGTTAGGAATTCCGTCACCGTCCAAATCACCATCAAAGATTGTTGTGAATGCAGGAGTTCCTGCAGCACCGTCTCCATTCTCGCCTCCAGCGAAATCAAAGTCATCGTTTGCATCGACCTTTGCTGCTGCTAAATCAACAAAGTTTACACCTGCTGAATACATTCTGTATTGGGTGAAGTCCCATGTCACCGGATTGTCAAACATTGCTCCGCTAATATCCATAGCGCCATCTACATCAGCGTTGTAAGGGTCTGCATCCAACCAATCGTCTGTGCCATCATTATCATCGTCATTATCGAAATAATCCTGGGCTCCATCGTTATCAAAATCACAAGGCCAGCGGAATTGGTCGATACGGCCGTCGTTATCGTCGTCTTCGTCATATCTGCCTGCGCCTGAACCATCGTTATCCTCATCAGGCACTCCATCGTTGTCGTGATCAAATGGTTGTTGGTCAGCACGGTATGCTATTCCTACTTGCTGCCCTGTTAGTGGGTGAATTGTAGTTGGTTAAACGAATCTATGCATTGATACGTTTCTTGGATCAAGACCTTGTGATTCTAGAGTTGCATAATCGATAGGACCTTCTAGAATTCCATCATTGTCATCATCCCAATCCAAATGGTCTTGGATTCCGTCATTATCATGGTCGTATGGGTCTGTTCCATAACAACCATCGAACCTCTCGAGCAAATCATAGATTCCATCATTGTCATCATCGAGATCGTTTAGGTCATCAATTCCATCGTTGTCGTGATCATCTGCACCTGATTCTTCGAGCATTAATCCGTAGCCGGGATCCAATGAAAGTGCGGATAAGTCATCGACATGCCCATACATTGCACCAGGGTCTGCCCATGACAGGTCCCATAGAGCATCGTGCATTTGCAAGCCATACTGTGGCGGCATGCCGCCATTCCATTCTCCTTGCCCTCCTTGGTCTGTAGATTGTGCTTCACTCAATGAAAGTGGGTCGGCATCAACCAATTTTGTTTCTACTTCATACTCTTGGTTTAATGTGGATATCAATCCCAACCATGTACTTGTAATCATCAAGAACACAATTCCCACTGATACAGTGGATTTGCGTCTATTCTCAAACTTCTGTGCAAATTGTCTTTTTGAGAGCATAGCTACCTCTCCGAATCATTTCGTGACTGACGCCGAGTATATCAAGCGCGCTACGCGTATGTGCGTAATGGTATCACGTGAATGTTAGAGTATCAACTCTCACCATTTTCGAAAGAGAAAGGAAAGTGGGGAGATTTCACCGGGGGCGAACCCCCGATGAAATCAGCTGACCCGAACTAAATCGAACGGGTATACAACAACTGCCTACACAATTTTAGCGTCTTCAAACTTCGTAAATGTCGATGATTCCATCGTTGTCATCATCGTCATCAACATGGTCTTCGATACCATCGTTGTCGTGGTCAAATTGACCTGTTAGGCTGTTACCGTCGTTAGCTTCGAACCAGTCAGACAAGCCGTCGTTATCGTCGTCTGTGTCTGTTGCGTCCCAAATTCCATCGTTGTCGTGGTCATAGCGGTATGCGCCAGTAGCGCCACCGATTTCATCCACGTCTAGGATGTTATCGTTGTCATCGTCGGTATCATCTGCATCGTCCATTCCATCGTTGTCGTGGTCACGCATTCGGTCTTCACCAGCGTCCCTTACTCCGTTGTTGTTGATGTCATCCCAATCATTGCGGTTGTCAATGCCATCGTTATCGATGTCAAGATCAACTGCATCGTTGATTCCATCATTGTCATGGTCGTAGATGTTAGTGTTGTCATCGCCGTCCTGAGTCTCTTCACGGTCATCGATTCCGTCACCATCGTCGTCGTTGTCTTCAGCGTCGTCGATGCCATCGTTGTCGTGATCGTTAGGATTCTGGTCTAGATCATCTGCAATTCCGTCGTTGTCGTCGTCATTGTCGAGATTATCTGGGATTCCATCACCATCATTGTCGTTCTCGCCGTTTTGATCTTGGTTGTCGAGCTGCTGGCCCTGCTGCTGGTCATTCTGCTGACCTTGCTGGCCCTGCTGGCCGTTCTGTGTCTGACCCTGCTGTTGCTGGTTCTGACCGTTCTGACCGTTCTGACCACCTTGGTCTTGCTGGGACTGGTCGCCTTGCTGGCCGCCTTGCTGGCCGCCTTGTTGCTGCTGTCCCTGACCGTTATCTTGCTGCTGACCTTGCTGGCCCTGCTGACCTTGCTGGCCTTGGCCCTGCTGGCCAGATTGGCCTTGCTGGCCTTGCTGACCGGACTGCTGTCCTTGCTGGGATCCTTGACCTTGCTGGCCTTGCTGACCTT
>PBPU01000106.1 GCA_002724825.1 Acidimicrobiaceae bacterium | reverse complement strand
TGGCCCACAACCGAATCGCTAAAGAAAGAGGTCGGATAATAAATACCGAGAAAAACTCTATAGGTGTCACAATGAGGTACAAGGCTTTGGGGACACCCGGAGGAAAGAGGCTGTTTTTCATATAGCCGAAGAAACCTTGATTCTTAACTCCCAGATAGTTGTAGATGACCCAAACCATCAATGACAAGGCAAGAGGAACTGACATTTTGGCATTGGCGGGGAATTGGATAAACGGTACGACTTCGAAAATATTTGAGAAGAAGATAAAGAAGAACATGGTTGTTAGGAATGGGACATACTTCTTTCCATCCGCGCCCATTGTTTGCATGACGATGCTGTCTTCAACGAAATTAATACCACCTTCGGCAACGTGAGACATGCCGCTTGGGACAAGACTTTTCTTTGAACCCGCTGTGAGGAACACCCACAGAGTTAGGACTAGGGCAGCCAAATAAATCAGCACTGTTTTGTTCATTGCTAGAGGCGTTCCCTGAAAAGCAAAGTCAGGCCAATAGAAGAGTTGGCTAACTTCAGGAAATTTCAGCGCAAGGATGTTCACTTGTTTTCTACCCCTTCCCTTTGTTTTCGCCCGTGCGGTTACCCACATCAGGTTTTAAGCCCGGATAAGCAAGCGTTGCAGAAATATAGCGCGTTTCCCAAATCAAAAGGGCTAAATGTGAAAAAATTAGTATGGCGCCGAATGGGATGACCTCAAACCAATTTTCATTTCGTATCGGAACGACTACTGCAGTTAGAACTCCCATTCGCAAAACGAAGCCTGCTAGCACTGCGCCCATGAGAACCTGTGGGGATATTTTTACTGCCCAATCAATGATCCAAGCGCCCATAAGAAAGTTGACGAGCACCAACCCAAGACCAATTCCGCCGCATGCCAGCCCATTGAGACCCCAAAAGATAAGACAAAGAGCAAGAAGAATTGGCGAGATCATTATCCCTCTTCGGAAAAGGTCTACTGCGATCTCACGTTCAGGAGCTTGGTGCTCCCCTCCGGCATTAATCGAAATTTCACTCACTGGTCTTGCCTTTTGCATCTGGTAAATCCGCTTCCAGTTTTTTCATACGTTCAGTGTATGTATACCAAAGTTTCCATATCTCATAGGCTCCAACAGCCCCTCCGAGTATGAAAACAAAAAGAGGACCGACGCCCGTCCATCGATCGATAAGGTATCCCAGAAAAGCAAACGCTGCTGGAGTTAATACGAGCTCAAACGCTGCCGTTACGCCATCTTCTGCATCTGCTAAAGCTTTGATTGGATTTGCCACAGTAATGGGCCCTCGCTTATTCCGATTAGGTGCTAGACAATCTTTGCTGGAAGTAACTGTCTCGAATCAATCTACCACTAGTCTCGAATTCTTTGCCATTGAAACGGACCAATATCTAGACGATTCACTTGAGTACTTTTAGCGACCTATTTCTTTTTTCTATTCACCTGTCTATTAGCATTCAGTGACTGGCCAAAGTGTTTCGTGAAGGAATACACTTTTACATATCACGGGAGTTCATATGGAAAGCGAAGAAAATATATCGGACGTTTCAACTGCTTTCAGTAAAGCTTTGGAAGTGATCAGCACAAGCGAACCTACTGTTGCAGAACATATTCGAGGAGAATTAGACAATCAAAGAAGCCAGCTGAAGTTAATAGCTTCCGAAAACTATGCTTCACCTGCAGTTCTTCTTGCAATGGGTAATTGGTTCAGCGACAAATACGCCGAAGGGACACCTGGCCATAGATTTTATGCGGGTTGTGAGTTCGTCGATAAGGTTGAAACGCTTGCAAGCAACCATGCAAAAGAACTATTTAGCGCTAACTACGCATATGTGCAGCCTCACTCAGGTATAGATGCGAACCTAGTCGCATTCTGGTCTATTCTTGCTCACCGAATTGAAGCTCCTTTTCTTGCATCTCATGGTAAAAGGCACGTCAACGATCTAACAGATTCAGACTGGGAAACTTTACGAACATCTTTCGGCAACCAACGAATGATTGGAATGTCTTTGGATGCCGGAGGTCACTTAACCCACGGATTCCGCCCGAATATATCTGGTAAATTATTTGATCAGCGGTCATATGGTGTGAACCCAGAAACTGAAATACTCGACTATGACGAAATCAATACGCTGGCAAAGGAATTTCGCCCTTTAGTTATTGTCGCCGGATATTCTGCCTACCCGCGGAAAGTCAATTTCGCTAAAATAAGAGAGATCGCTGATTCGGTTGATGCAACATTCATGGTGGACATGGCACACTTTGCTGGACTTGTAGCAGGAAAGGTATTCGCCGATGACTTCGACCCAATATCGAATGCCCATATAGTGACTTCTACCACGCATAAGTCTCTTCGTGGCCCTCGAGGTGGAATTGTCTTATCGAACGAAGAAGAATTGGCAGAATTCATCGATAAGGGTTGTCCGATGGTTCTCGGAGGACCATTGGCGAATATCATGGCTGCGAAAGCTGTAGCTTTTGCCGAAGCGCGCCAGCCCGAGTTTAGAGAGTACGCAAGCAATGTCGTTAACAACGCTTCTGCATTGGCTTCGGGAATTGAAAAGCGAGGCGGTCGGCTTGTAACAGGGGGAACTGAGAACCACCTTGTCTTAGTCGATGTTCGGAAGTTTGGGCTTACTGGACGGCAAGCTGAAAGTGCCCTTGAGGATGCAGGTGTTGTAGTTAATCGAAACTCAATTCCGTTTGATCCAAATGGTGCTTGGTATACATCTGGGATCAGATTAGGAACTCCGGCGCTTACAACTTTGGGGATGGGCGAAGATGATATGGACGAGGTAGCCGATATTATCTGCTCAACCTTGAAGGCGGCAGAGCCTACAAAAACTTCATCCGGGGAGCAATCGAAAGCGAACTATATCCTTGCAAGCGAAATTCAGGCCAGCAACCGAGAAAGAGCTGGAGATCTATTGCGTTTAAATCCTCTTTACCCAGACCTCAATCTGATCTAAAGCCTAGAGGATCTCGTTTATTTTCTTAACGCGTTTTAGGTGCCGGCCTTCTTGGAATTCTGAAGCCAGAAAGATATCTAGTGCTTCTTTGGCGACTTCAGGCCCGATCAGTCGCTCGCCTAAGCAGATAACATTGGCATCGTTATGCTCGCGTGAGAGGTGGGCAGATGTAACATCATGGATGGTCGCTGCGCGGATCCCAGAGACTTTATTCGCTGCCATGCAAACACCTATGCCACTACCGCACACTAGAAGCCCAAACTCTACTTCGCCCGATGCCACCGACTTCGCGACAGTTTCAGCAAAGTCGGGATAGTCAACTCGTTCATTAGAGTGAGTTCCTAAATCGAGAACTTCATGGCCGCTTGCGACTAGGTGTTCGATAAGAACTGTCTTTAAAGAAAATCCTCCATGATCGCATCCTGCTGCAATTGTCGCCATGTATATGAAAGTAGTGCGAAGTTGAGGTCGATGGGAGCCATTTTCTAGAAATGTATGTGCAAGAGAGAATTGGAGTTAATCCAAAGTATCGAAAATCATTTTTTTGGTGATTGGGCCTTCGCGGAGGATTTGAGGAATCGGTTGAGTGAGGTCGATCAGAGTCGAAGCCAAACCGTCTTTGAGAGGACCTCCGTCAGCTATGAGATCAACGTTAGGGAGCATATCTGC
This sequence comes from Acidimicrobiaceae bacterium, assembly GCA_002724825.1. Classification (GTDB taxonomy): domain Bacteria; phylum Actinomycetota; class Acidimicrobiia; order Acidimicrobiales; family UBA8592; genus UBA8592. The sequence goes on along the minus strand of PBPU01000106.1, from coordinate 15,420 downwards.
GATTCCGGCCGCAGTTTCAGGGGTGTCCTCACCATGTATGTTAGCGCTGGTCGCCGCTAAGGGGCCTAAATCGTTAGCAATCCGTCTAACTAACTCATTATCAGGGCATCTAACGGCAATAGTGTTTTCCTCACTAGTTATTAACGACATGCTTGGGGAGGGGTCTGGAAGTACCACGGTGAGGGGGCCTGGCCAGAACGTCTCTACTAAAAGCCTCATGGCTCGGTTTTGAAATGAGCTGACCTTTGAAAGTTGTTCTGTCCCCGATATTAGCAGCGGTAATGGCATGGATTCTGGGCGCATCTTGAGTGCGTATATTTTCTCGATGGCAGCTTTTTCAGTCGGTAGGGAAAAAATTCCATAAACAGTATCTGTTGGAAGAACGACAACTCCGCCGCTTGCAAGTGTTTTCTTAATCGAAGATTCTAGGTGGGTTGGGTTTTTTGAAATCCGAATCAGTTCCATTTTCCAACTACTCCTCGATTCCGACCGGATAGGTCCTGAAAAATTTGAACATCACTATATCCCCTACCCAACATCCGTTCACTTATAGCGTCTACGTGATGCGGTGCCATTTCTAATACCAAAGAACCTGAGTGCTTAAGCCATTCTTCAGCTTCATCAACAATTATCTCAAGGTATTCTGTACCGTTCTCGCCTGATGCCAATGCCAGCCGAGGCTCCCAGTCTCTTACGTTGGGAGGGAGTGATTTCATTTCATTAATCGAGATGTACGGGGGATTAGAGACGATAAGAGAAAAAGATTTCCGATACTTTTTAGGTAGGGCTGCGAACCAGGACCCCTGATAGATTGTGACGCTTGTTCCATGAGCTCCGAGTCCAGCTAAGTTTGCTCGAGCCACTTGAAGAGCGTCAGAAGAGATGTCCGTTAGGACGACATCAACGTCTTCCATCTCGGTAGCGATGGCTAACCCTATAGCCCCTGAACCTGTTCCTAGGTCAACAACTATTTTTTTCTCTTTGCTGGAGTTTCTTTCGAGCTCACCTAAAGCAATGCCAGCTACGATTTCAGTTTCTGGACGAGGGATAAGGACTCGATGATCAACCATGAGGTCAAGAGTTCGAAAGCCCCATGCTCCGCAAACATACTGAAGAGGTTCATGGTTTAAACGGCGTTCCACCATTCCGTCAAAATGAGCTACTCCTCTTTCTGTCGCTTGCTGCTCTAGTCCATAAGGGAGTGATGCGCCGCTATATCCAGAAGCTGTTTCTACTATCCAGCGAGCTTCATTCTCTGGATTCTCGAATCCTGCTGATCGGAATCTTTGTATAGCTTCGCTGAGAAAAGTACTCCACGGAGTTGAATGGGAGTTTGTGTCATCAGGCGATTTATCATTCCCTTCGTCTAGGCCTATCATTCCGAAGTGTTTTCTAATTCCATGAGCTGTTCTGTTCGTTCGTGTTCCGCTAGCGGATCTACAACCTGACTTAGGTCGCCCGAGAGTACGTGTTCAAGTCGATAAATGGTTAACCCGATTCGATGGTCCGTGATCCTATTCTCTTTAAAATTGTATGTTCGTATCTTTTCTGATCTACCGCCGCTGCCAGTTTGACCTTTGCGGGTTGCTGATTGTTCTGCTTGGATTCGCTCCTGTTCTGCCTGAAATAAACGTGACCTAAGAACTACCATTGCGCGGGCTTTGTTTTGTAATTGGCTTTTTTCGTCCTGCATAGAGACGACTATGCCTGTAGGTTTATGGGTGATACGGACAGCTGAATCCGTAGTATTTACCGACTGGCCACCGGGTCCGGAAGCGCGAAAAACATCAATTTGGAGGTCTGACTCCTCAACTTGTACATCAATTTCATCTGCTTCAGGTAGGACCGCTACTGTTGCTGAAGAAGTGTGCACTCTTCCTTGAGCTTCAGTTACGGGTACACGTTGTACGCGGTGCGGTCCACCTTCGTATTTCATCTGGCTCCATACATCAGATCCTTTAAGTAAGAACGTTATTGATGTAAAGCCTCCTATATCTGACTGCTGGCTCGTCAGAACTTCAAGAGACCAACCTTTTTTACCTGCAAAACTTGAATACATCTCGAAAAGATCTCGCGCAAAAAGGTTTGCCTCTTCACCTCCTTCAGCTCCCCGTATTTCGACAATTACGTTCTTGTCATCATTAGGATCCTTCGGGATTAAGAGCTCTCGAAGTTTTTCTTCAGTCTCTTCCATAACCGTTTGCATATCATGCATTTCTTCGCGAAGAATATCTCGTTCTTCACCTACAGCTTCACCTAATAGGTCTTTCGCTGTGGTGATATCTTCTTGAGTTTTTTCGAGATTCCGTATGCACTGAACTATTTCTTCCAGTTCGCTATAGCGCTTTGCGGCTTTGGCATAAGCTCGCTGATCAGACAGAAGGTCCTGATCTCCAAGGCGTTCTTGCAAATCTAGGTATTCTTGCTCAAGTTCGGCATAATGATCGGTCATGATGCGAGACTACCGGCAGTAGACCTCTCAAGTGGATCAAATCTGCAATATTCCTTTATCAAAGTGATTTTAGGTGTTTTCGGAGAGCTCTGGCCAAGGTGCATTGATCGAAATAAATTCTGGGCTTATTTTAAGGTGTCTTGCCTGTCTTAGGATTACAGGATGGCGATCCTGCTCAGGCATCAGAAGTAGAAGTTCGTCTGGGTTATGACGACTTATTTGGCCTGCAGCATGCGGTATCAAACTTAAATCTATGCCTGTTGCCGATAGGACCAAGACCACGGACTTTCCTCTTCGACCTATGGCAGCGCAGGGCCAATTTTTAAGAGGGTCATGTGCAGAAAGAAGCGACTCAACAAAACCTAGTTCCTCTAAACCTAATGATTCAATATTTGAGACAGCTTCGGACATTAGCCATCTAGATCTCAATATCCGATTTAAGGGGTGAGGTGAGCTCTCTTTAGTTCGAAAGCGCTTAACTGTTGACAGAACTTCTTTTAGGTGCATTTCAGGGTCATCGTATGGGGAGAGCACACTGTTCGCATTCTGATCATAATCACCCACACCTACGTTGATCTGGAAACCATCACTTTCGTCTTCAACGATTCGAGCAACCTCAACTCCACGAAATTCTGCTCGGAAAGTGCCGTATTCTTCGAGGATGATGCATCCCAAATCTGCAAATTTTGTTGCCAGCTCTTTTGCTTCTGCTGGGGTTTCCTTTTGTGAGTGGAGTGCAGGACTTTCAGGATGGCTGACAAGATTTTTCCCGTCTACCAGCCATAGGTAGATATCTAAATTTAAGCCGCGCACCTGAGAAGATATTAAAGGGTCTTCCTCATCTACGATTAGGTGGATTTCCATCTCAGGAACGATTTCTTCTTGAGCTAGAACTAATGAAATTAGTGAAATTTCAGATGAGAATGAATACGCAACTACCCGTGAAGCGTTATACAGCATCGCCGCTGACGGGAAGCTTCGTTCGTCGTAATCGTCGTCTCGGTCAAGTACTGATGCGAAGCTTTTGAGCTTAGCCAGTATTAGGGAGGGCAGCTGGGGATTATCTCGCATGATCCAAAGCTAGGTAGTGGAGAATAGGACTATTCTTCAGCAGCGTCAGTCTGTCGCTTCCTTTTGCCATAGCGCTTTTCGAATCTTTCAACACGGCCCGCTGTATCAACAATAGTCATGGTACCTGTAAAGAAAGGGTGGCTAGTTGAAGAAATCGGAACTTTAGCGAGAGGATATTCTTGGCCGTCTTCCCATGTGATTGTCTCCTCCGTTTCAATCGTGGAACGGGTGATCCACGCTTCACCAGAAGATGTATCTTGGAATACAACTTGCCTGTATTGAGGATGAATGTCAGATTTCATTGTTTACTCTCCACATGGGGACTATTTGAGGGTATCGGGCGATTTGGATTCACACACACTTGTGAAAGGTGGTTACTTTGTTTATTTCTGAGAATCAGATATTTCCTAATAGCTGGGCATTGTCTTCAGTATCGCTGATCTTGCTTAGAACGTATTTAAGTTCTGATAAACGGTCGTCATCCGTTGAGGATTTCTTTACTTCTTCGCGGAATTTAATATTCTGGGACTGCTCTTCAGTCGAGTACAGAGATTCAAGGTTTTTAGTTGCTGTTTTCCGAACGTTGATCCCAGGGAAAAGTTGAGCTTCAACTGCTTCTGAACTTAGATGAAGCTCCATTGTGCTTCCACCCTGAAGTTCGTTGAGAACGAGCTCGTCTACTTTTGACTGAGTCTCAGACAGAACGGTTGCGATCACTGTAAGTGAACCTCCTTCTTCAACTTTGCGTCCAGAGCCGAAAAACCTTTTTGGTGGGTAGAGCGCCGATGCATCAAGGTCACCAGAAACCAGCCTGCCTGACCCTTGCGAGACTAGTGTGTATGCCCTCGCAAGGTGGGTCATTCCATCTAGGATAACGACAACGTCTTCACCAAGTTCGACCATTCGCTTAGCCCTTTCAATTGTTAGCTCTGCAATAGCAATATGCTCTTCGGGAGGTTGATCAAACGTTGATGCAACTAGGTCAGATTGAGTTAACCAACGCTTCATCTCAGTGACTTCTTCCGGAGGTGCATCTATAAGAAGCACCAACAATTTGACTTCTGAATAGCTAGTTTCGATTGACTGAGAGATTTCCTTTAAGATTTCTGTCTTTCCAGACCTATTAGGAGCTGCAAGGAGTGCTCTTTGGCCTTTAGCGATTGGCGCCAGTAAATCAATAGCTCTTGCAATGGTATTATCTGAATCTTCAGGTCGCTCGAGCTTTAATCTTGTGTCTGGGAACACTGGTGTGAGATCCGTGAAATCCGGACGGTCCTGCATACTGGCAGTGTCGGTCCCATTGACTGCGTCGAGCCTAAGCATGGCTGGGTTTTTCTCTGATCTGTTTGCGGGACGGTAGGCCCCGATTAGATGATCTCCTTTTCGTAAGCCGTATTGGCGAACAAACTTTACGGGGATATAAACGTCATCTCGGCTTGGAAGAAAACCGTTGACACGTAAGAATCCGTACCCGTCGTCTCGAAGGTCTAAATATCCTTCAGCCTCAACTGGCTCCCCTGACCACTCCTCCATACCTTCGCGGCTTCTTCCTCTTCGACGCCTAGCTCTTCCTGACCCTTCTGGCGGATCTTCATCTGTTGACTGACCATTGTCACCGTTGGCTTCGGCACGCGCATCTGCCATAGGGTCAGCTGAGTATCCCCTACTTTTTGGTTGCGCTTGGGCTTTCTCGTCTTGGTCCTGAGACCCTTCATTAGAATCTTCGCTAGCAAGCTCAAGGATAAGATCTATTATCTCTGATTTTCGGGACCTTGAAGAGGGCTTTCCTCCTAAGGCCGTAGCTATTTGGATCAAAGAGTCTTTGTCTTTAGATTCTAGATCCGCTCTGTCTGCTTCATTTGTGCTCATTGCATCTATACCAATCACAGAAGTTTCTGTTCACGTCAGTTCATTATTATTTTGGTTGTAATTGCTGACGAGTTCCACTAAAGCTGTTTCAGGAGAAACAAGAAAATACCTTAAGTTGATATTTCGTCAACAGATGAAACTGTATCGTATTTGGAACCAAATACGCAACAACTAGTTCGAGATAGCCGTAACTAGGCCCTACCCCTGTACCGCTTTTTCTATGTGGGACTTTACAATATCGTAGTCATTTGGAAGAACAGAATAGTGCTCTGTCCGCTCATAGAGATCGTGAAATTGATTTGGGAGTTCAGGTTTCTTTCCGGTTGCTTTAATCACTGCTTCAGGGAACTTTCCGGGGTGTGCGGTCCCCAAGCAAACAAGTGGGATTTGCTCTGAACTGCGTTTTTCCTTTCCAGCTGCAATGCCGACTGCAGTATGTGGATCGACTAACTCCCCTGTCTCTTTATAGATCTCAGCAATTGTTCGGAGGGTCCGATCATCATCGATTCGAGCGCTGGACCATTTCTTTTGTATCTCTGTTAATTCTGCCGGCAATATTGTTAATTCTCCTGATCTTCGAAATTCGGCCAACGTATTCTTGACCTTGCTCCCATCGCGCTGGCGCATTTCGAATAGGAGGCGTTCAAAATTACTTGGGATTTGTATGTCCATCGAAGGTGAAAGCGTAGGAACGACGCTCGTTGCTGCCATTGATCCGCTTTGGAAAAATCGGTTTAATACCTCGTTCTGATTTGTTCCGACGATAAATTTCGAAACTTCTAGCCCCATGAGGTGAGAGCTGTACCCTGCAAAGATATTCCCGAAGTTTCCGCTAGGGACTGAAAAATCTATCTGATTATCAGATGGGCGCAGACTGATTGACGCCCACCAGTAATAGACTGTTTGCGCCATAACACGGGCCCAATTAATTGAGTTTATTGCTGAGAGATTTTGCTCATTTCTGAACTTTGTGTCGAGGAACATCGCTTTTACTAGATCTTGACAATCGTCAAATGTTCCTTCAATAGCTACATTGTGGACATTCGGTGATTGGACAGTGGTCATTTGACGGCGCTGGACTTCACTTGTTCTTCCATGGGGGTGGAGGATTACGATGTCTATTGTTGGTCGGTCTCGACAAGCGTCAATTGCTGCAGAGCCTGTGTCACCTGATGTAGCGCCGACAATAGTTATCCTTTCTTTCCTTTTAGCCAACTCATAGTCAAACAATTGCCCAACAAGCTGTAAGGCTACGTCTTTGAAAGCAAGGGTAGGGCCATGGAATAACTCCAACAGCCACGTATTGGAACCGAGCTCTTTAAGCGGAATGATCTCGGGGTGCGTAAATGATTCATACGCTCGTGTAGCGAGTTCCTTGAGCTCGAACTGGTTAAGCGAATCCGAAGTGAACGGTTTTAGAACTTCAACTGCAACATCTACATAACCTCGCTCCGAATTAAGGTTTGCTGTGATGTTTTCCACAGTCAGTGAGGGCCATTCCTCAGGAAGATACAGGCCCCCATCTATAGCAAGACCTTCAAGAAGGACATCGCCAAAATTTAAAAAGGGGGCATCTCCTCTTGTGCTTAAATATTGCATGGCCTACCCCTCAACAACGCGTATTTTCGTCCCAATCTGAATGACGCAATCAAGTTCACGGAGTTCATCTAGAGTTGTATGCACATTACGTTCTAGGCTCGAGTGAGTTATGAATACTATGCGCGCTTCACCGTCAAGGCCTTCTTGCTCCATAGATCGGATAGAAACACCATGTTTGCCGAAAACTGAAGCGACCGCAGCAAGAACTCCGGATTCGTCGGTAACTTCAAGATTAATGTAGAAGGCATTCTCAAGGTCTTGAGTGGATTGGATTGGAGTGTTTCGAAGGTTCCCTAAGCCATTATTTGTTTCTTGCGTTAAGTTATTCGCTGCAGCGATAATGTCACCTAGCACAGCTGATGCCGTTGGGTTTCCTCCAGCTCCTCGACCATAAAGCATCAGATCTCCAACGGCGTCACCTTCAACAAAAACAGCGTTGAAACTATCTCTAACTGAAGCTAACGGGTGATGCTTAGGAACCATCGCTGGGTGAACGCGAACGGCTACTTCTCCATTGTCGTTCTCTGCTATGGCAAGAAGTTTTATCGTATGCCCGAAGCGCTTAGCAAACTCAATGTCATCGGTTGATACATCGGTTATTCCTTCGTAGGTAACATCGGAAAGTCCGAGGCGTACGCCAAAAGCTACCATTGCTATAATCGCGGCTTTTGAAGCAGCGTCTTGACCATCGACGTCAGCACTAGGGTCACTTTCAGCAAATCCGGCAGATTGAGCTTCGCTCAACGCATCACTGTATGAGATACCTCTTTCCGTCATTTGTGAAAGGACATAATTTGTTGTTCCATTCACGATGCCCATAACCCGTCGAATGGGTTCTCCTTTAAGTGACTCCCGAAGGACTCTCATCAAGGGAACCCCTCCTGCAACAGCAGCTTCAAATAGTAAGTCCAGGTTCCCTTGATCTGCTTGTTCAAATAGTTCAGGACCATGTTTTGCCAGCAATTCCTTATTAGCCGTCACTACCGGCTTTCCAGACCGGAGAGCAGCTTCTACGAGTTCTTTTGCGGGATCTACACCTCCTATGACTTCAACTACTAGGTCAATGTCGTCAGAAGATACGACATCAGCTGGGTTGTTTGTAATCTGCTTGGTGGTTGCTGCGAGATCCGCGTGCTTTTCCATATTTTGGACGGCGATAGCTTGAATGGTTAGGTCTAAGCCTGTGCGCGACAAAATGGCTTCTCTCTGAGATTCCAGCAAACCAACTAGTGCTTTGCCAACATTCCCACATCCGAGGAGGCCAATTCGTATAGATTTTACTTCCATATTCTCTACGGTAGCTGAGTAGCGCATGAACGAGTGAGTAATTAAATCTTAAATTTAACCATTAGGAGTTATCTAAAAACATAAATATGGAAAGAAGGAAACTCATTAGCTGTGAATTTGCCTCTTTAATTGTAAGTATCTGGAGCCGATTAGCCGATACTAACTTTTAGCCCATGTCAGTATTCATCAGGTCAGACAACGTTTCACGTCGAATAACCAGACGATCAACGCCTTCATTAATAAACACAGCAGCAGGTCGGAGCACCTTATTGTAATTGGAACCCATCGAATGACCATATGCACCTGTGACAGGAGTAGCTACCATATCCCCAACGGTTAATCCCTCTGGGACATAGCCTTGTGAAACAAGCACATCTCCTGACTCACAATGTTTTCCAACAAGAGTTATTTGTGACGTTCTTGAATCTAAAACACGACTCGGCATGAACGTTTCATAGCCGCTTCCATATAGGGCTGGCCTAGGATTGTCATGCATTCCTCCGTCAACAGCAACATACGTTCGTATACCATCTAGTTCCTTTATGGTCCCAACGCTATAGAGAGTAATAGCTGAGCTCGCAACGATCGCTCTTCCTGGTTCAGATGTGACCCTGGCGGTTACACCAGCTTCATCACAAACAGATTTAATAGCCTGCCCCCACTCTTCGATTGTGAGCGATTGCTCATCTTCTAAATAGGCGACTCCCAATCCTCCACCAACAGAGAGTTCAGGCAAGTCGAAGTGATTTGATAAATTAGCGAGAACTTCAGCCGCTTTCCTGAACGAATCAAGAGAAAAGACTTGTGACCCGATATGCGCATGGATACCTAACAGATCTATGAATGGTGAAGATGCGGCACGACTTACGGCATTTTCGGCTATTCCATTTGATACTGTAAAGCCGAACTTCGAATCATCCTGACCAGTTGTCACGTACTCATGAGTCGAAGCTTGAATACCAGGTGTTACGCGGATGAGTGCTTGTATTTGATTTCCTGAACCCTCTAAAAGGCTTTCGAGGCGGTCAATTTCATCAAAACTATCGATAACTATGCGTCCTATCTGATTCTCTATTGCATACTGAAGTTCAGTTTTTGATTTGTTGTTGCCATGGAAAACAAGATGACTTGCTGGTACTCCTGCTTCTAAGGCCACATATGCTTCACCCATTGTCGCTACATCAATGTGCATCCCTTGTTCATATGCCAATCTTGCCATCGCTGTACAAAGGAAAGCCTTTGATGCATAGGAAACTCCCTCTCCGAATGCTTGGACAGCTTGCTGGCAGCGAGAACGAATATGTGCTTCGTCATACACAAATAAGGGAGTACCGTACTTAGCAACCAAAGTATCCATACGAACACCGGCGATGACGAGCATCCCATCGTCATCGACGGATGAATTATCAGGGAGGAGTTTGTGGGAAATTGGGTCTGTCATCATAATGCCTACATCGAGTCGGGAGCGGAGACACCAAGTAAATCTAATCCAGAGACCAAACCTATTCGAGCAGCTTCAACGAGCTGAAGGCGGGCTGAGGTAAGTTCCGGCGGGACAGTTTCTCCAACGACATAGCAGTCGTGATAGAAGCCATGAACAGATGTTGCTAGTTCACGGAGCCAAACTGCAATTTTGTGAGGAGCTAATTCACGCGCGGACAATTGAACAATGTCGGAGAAATTGAAGAGATTTCTTAATATTTCTAACTCTCGTTCATGTTCAAGAAGTGAAAGGTCAGCGTCGGAGGAACGTGAAGGCCAGATACCAAGAGTTTCTGCTTTATTCTGGATCGACCTGATTCGGGCATGGGCCATTTGCACGTAAAAGACAGGATTGTCCATCACCTTTGATGCGGCTAGGTCGAGATCAAAAGTCTGTTTCGTATCTACTGATTGAAGGAGATACATGAACCTTGTTGCGTCCGGACCGATCTCTTCGACGATTTCTCGGAGTTCAATTATGTCTCCATGGCGTTTAGATAAGCGAACCTCTTCTCCACTCCTGACTAGTTTTACTAGTTGAGTGATAGTAACAGTTAGTTGTTCAGCTTCGTGCCCTAGTGCTTCCATTGCGGCTTCCATCCGAGCGATGTAGCCATGATGGTCTGCCCCCCAGACGTTAATAAGCCAATCTGCCCGGGAAAATTTGTCTCGATGGTAGGCAACGTCTGGTGTGAGATAGGTAAATTCGCCATCGCTCTTAACCAGTACTCGATCTTTGTCATCGCCGTAATCGCTAGATTTCAACCAGGTCGCCCCATCTTCGAGATAGGAGGCATTGTTGTTTTCTAGGTCCGCCATAGTCTTTTCAATAGCTCCGCTATCCACCATTGAACGTTCGCTGAACCAAGAATCAAAAACTATACCTATCATTTCTAACGTTTGGCGCTGATCATCTATCGCATATTTGCAACCCCAATCCAGTGCACCTTGAATGGAAAGGCCATTGGGCATTTCGCGGGACCACTCTTCAACGTATGCTCCCCCGTACCCATTCTCTGGAACGATACTCCCAGATTTGAAAGCAAGGAGTGATTCAGCAAATAGGCTCATCTGAAGACCTCTATCGTTGACGTAGAATTCTCGTTGGACATCAAAACCGACGGCTTGGAGGATGTTTGCAATTGAGTCCCCGTAGCAAGCTCCTCGGGCGTGACCTGCGTGCAAAGGCCCGGTTGGATTGGCACTTACAAATTCAACGTTAACTCTTTTCCCATGTCCGATATCTGTTTTTCCGAATTCTGTAGTCCCCTGTTCAATAGCAACTTGTAATACATGATGGAGCCACTCCGGTGATACGGCGAAATTAATAAAGCCAGGGCCAGCGACAGAGACGCTCTCTACCCCACTTGGCAAGTCAGAGTTAATCATTTCAGCTATTTTCATTGCTAGTTCTCTAGGAACCCAACCAGCTGTTTTTGCGGTCGCAAGAGCAACGTTGGATGACCAGTCACCATGGTCTTTGTTTGCTGGTTGTTCGAGGTTAATCTGAGTAGGTGACGAGCTAACTCCCAAGTCTTCTAACGCTTTGCTCAATGAGGATGTTATTGTCTCTGTGATCATGGGTCTTGTCCTTGGGCTGACTTCTATCGTATGGTCCCACCAGGGCCAAAGCAGCGAATTAACGCAATATCATGATTTTTTCCAATATCCTTCCTTCGTTCTCCTAACCTGTAATTGTGACAAATGTAGTCTCAGCTGAACGAACGTCGATAAACAAGGGAGTTCCCTCTGCCTTCGATGGAGAATTTCAACCTGTTTCAGTCGGAGATATCTCTCTATGGCCCCCAGTGATGCTGGCCCCGATGGCTGGCGTGACTGATGTTCCTTTTCGGTCTCTCTGCAAGGATTTTGCTGAGAGAGGTTTAGAGGGACGGCCAAAATCTTCCAAAACAATCTGTGGGCTATTTGTTAACCAAATGATTACCGCTAGGGCGTTCGTTAACAAAAATGAGAAAACCATGAACCTCGCCAAGTTTGGAGAAAATGAGCACCCTAGATCTATTCAACTTTATGGAACCGATTCAGAGTATATAGGTGAGGCTGTTAGGCAATTAGTCTCTGAGGAGAGCGTCGATCATATTGACCTTAACTTTGGCTGTCCTGTTCCGAAAGTTACCAGACACGGAGGCGGCGGGGCTCTCCCATATAAACGACAGCTTTTCCGTGACATTCTCAGGTCTGCAATTTCTTCTGCCGACGGGCACGTACCAGTCACAGTTAAATTTCGTATGGGCATCGATGATACCCACCTAACTTTTCTCGATGCTGGGAAAATAGCAGAAGAGGAAGGGGCGTCTGGCATTACTCTTCATGCACGGACTGTAGAACAGTTATACAGTGGCCACGCTAGGTGGGAAGCTATCGCACACCTCAAGGAACATGTTCAGTCGATTCCAGTATTTGGGAATGGTGATATTTGGGAACCCTTTGATGCGGTTCGAATGCTTCGAGAAACAAACGCAGATGGGGTTGTAATAGGCCGAGGGTGCCTTGGTCGCCCGTGGCTATTCCAACAATTAAGTGAGATATTCAATGGGTTCGAGCCATCCGAGATTCCTACCTTAGGGGAAGTTTCTAAAGTCATGCAGCAACATGCTGAACGTGTTGTTGATTGGAACGAGACACAAGATGCTTTACGAACATTTCGGAAACATGCGTCATGGTATCTCACGGGATTTCCTGTTGGAAGTGAAGCTAGACGGGCCATTCATCAAATAACTTCTCTTGTGGAGCTAAAAGAAGTGCTCGATGACTTCGACCCCCGTGCTGCCCTGCCCTTAGAGGCTTATCGACTGCCAAGAAGCCATAAAGGTGGCCCTAAGAAGGCGACTTTACCGATGGGTTGGCTCGACGATCCGTTTGCTGACTCCAAGCTAAGCCCAGAAGCGGAACAATTAGTATCGGGTGGGTAATCCTCCAATCATTTTGGAGCTTCTCTTAGCGCTAGTACGCTACAGGTAAGAAACGCCCTCGTAGCTCAGGGGATAGAGCATTGGCCTCCGGAGCCATGTGCGCAGGTTCGAATCCTGCCGAGGGCGCATATGAAAATTGAACTCTAAAATTTCACCTAGAACGCAACCATAGCGATGTATCGGATGTATCCTCACGACATGGCCGTTAAGGAAACACCAAACAAAAAAAAGAATCGATGGAGCTTCCAATGGAAAGAACTCTACGACGAGGTCATCACGTCTGGACTCTGCACAGGTTGTGCTGGGTGCGTCATCTCCTGCCCGCACGGTGTGATCGGATACAAGCACGAACCAGGGCAATACGTACCTTTCCATCTAGAAGAGGAACTCGGACTTTCCAATTGTGGCCATGGAGAAAAGGGCTGCACGAGCTGTACGCGGGCATGCCCACGCTTCCGGGATTGGGAAACGGAAGCGGACCAGCATTTGTTCGGGAGGACGAGAGAACCGGATGAGATGTCTGGCGTTTTTAAAGATATTCTCCTAACGCGGGCTTCGGATGACTTCGTGTACGAGATTGGTCAGGATGGTGGCCTTGTATCTTCGATTCTTATTTGGTGTTTGGAGAACGACATCATCGACGGGGCTCTCATTTCAGGTTTAGAGGGAAATATCGATGAGGGAGGCGAATCCGGTTGGAAAGCTAAACCAATGGTGGCTACCAATAGAGAAGAAGTCTTGAGTGGAGCAGGGAGCCGATATACCTATTCTGCAAATACCATGGCATACCCCGAAGCTAAAGAACGGGGGCTTAGCAGTCTCGCCTTAGTTGGGATGAGCTGCCAAACTTCGATCGCTCCTGTTATGTGGCATCGAAAAGTCGGGAAAGTAAGTAAGCCAATTAAGTTAAATATTGGATTGTTATGTTCGAAATCATTTGATGACTCAATGTTCGATGAGCTCTTTTGGATGAAGTACGGCCTCCACAAAGACGACATCAAGAAAATGAACATCAAGGGAGTCTTCCAAGTTTGGATGAATAATGGTGATTACCACGAGATTAACTTGAAAGAATGCCACGCGTGGACACGTGAAGGATGCAATCATTGTCCGGATTTTGCAGCTGAACATGCCGATATTTCAACCGGCGGCATTGGAGAGGTCTCAGATTGGACATTAACAATTGTTCGGACAGACCTTGGCAGGGCTGTTATTGATGCGATGGTGAAAGACGGGGTCATTGAAACGCGGCCAGGAGATGACGACCCTGGAGCAATTGCTCTTATGCATAAACTCGCTCAGAAAAGTAGATCTAGATGGCCCGAATGGGCAAATGAAAGCGCGAGAATCGGACTCCCATCAAAAAAGTCATAGGTGGCGACAATCTACGAAGAAGTCTGGCGGATACACGAAGCAAAAAGCTCTACTAGCTCTTCAGAGAAACTACCTTCAGTGGCTTGAAACTCTTCATCTAGTTTCTTAAAACGCTTGTATGCATCACGCTCAAGGTCGGACGAGGATGTGATGGGATCAGCTACTGCGGCAGCATCTAAACGAACCCTCTCAACTAGTTTCATGTAGCTGCAGCCGCAAACTTTGAGAAGGCCGGTTTCCTGAACTGCAACAAGGTCAGGCATCCGATTTGTTGCGCCCATTACGCAACCCGATAAAAAATTTCTCTGGGTTTCAGGAACCAGACTTGGATCTTGGCCTGATTCAAGCGCCCCTACCAAATTTGGGTCAATAGGTCCTAGATTCTCAGTAAATCCGCCTGGGTCCTCAGTAGAACCGCACGCCATCAAAACTAAAGCCGATAATAGGACAACGGCCAGCTTTTTCATGCTCCAGCTAAGCATTCCTCAAAAATGGTTTGATAGTTCTGCCCCAAGACGCCCTCTACCTCTTTAGAGGCCTTGTCTAAATCCTTGAAAGTATCAAAGGCTGATTTTTCTACGCTGGCGTTGGCTTCCAAGAATCGAACCAGCTCTGTATAGCTGCACCCACAAGCTCTGGCTAGTGCTGCTCCAGATAACTGTTCAAATATCGTTTTAGACCCGCCCATGCAACCTTCAAGAAAATTACGTTGCACAAGTGGAACCTGAGCAGGATTGACCTCATTAAGAAGCTCACTTTGAAACTCGAGTAAGTACTCAGGAAGCGGGCCTTTTTGTTCAGTAAATGACTCAGGCTTTCCAGAACTTCCGCAGGCAGCGAGTAAAAGAGCTACTGGAAGAAGAAAGAGTAAAGAACGTTTCATTTGTCTGACGTTATCGGTTTTCCGCTTCAATCTTACGGCATTAAAGCGATTCCTAAGCCGAAAGTAAGTATTCACTTTTCTCCTAACTCTCGGGCCCTCCGTAAAACATTGTCAAACATCTCTTCAGTGAGACGTCCAGTAAATGTGTTCTGCTGGCTGACATGATAACTACACAGCAGTACTTTCTTATCTGGAAGAGGAACTTCCAACCCGTGAGTGAACTTTGGTTTTGGCCGTATGCCAAACTCCTTCGCAATAGCAGCATAACCTATCCCTCCTAAAGCAAGAATTACCTTAATGTTCTTGAGAGATTCCAACTCTTCATGAAAAAAATCTCGACAGTTCCCTAACTCTTGTGCTGTGGGTTTATTTTGAGGAGGCGCACAGCGAAGCGGAGCAGTGATATATGCTCCCGTAAGCTCTAAGCCATCTTCGCGGCTAATTGCGGTAGCTTGATTGGCATACCCCAG
>PBPU01000123.1 GCA_002724825.1 Acidimicrobiaceae bacterium | reverse complement strand
GGCGGTCATTGCGACGCCAGCCACAATCGGTGTTACGACGACGTTCTCGGCAGGCCCGTCGGTCCCGGCAACGGTTACTCCTTCAACAGTCGCTTGTCCGGTAGTAATTGTCCCAACAGTTACTGCCAACTTAATCGTCGTACACGCTGGCATAGAGGTTCCAGCTACCCTCCCCTTGGCTACCGCTTCAGCGGTCGTTACACCGGCTACGGTGGCGACTACAGCGACAATGCCGGGCCATTCGCTGTACATCACTATTGATGCGACACCGGGAGTCATTGCAGCTACGACAACGATGCCTTCGGAAACACCGAGCGGTAACTTTACGTTCGCAGCTTCAACGATTGCATGTACTTCAACAGTAGGAGCAGAAGAAGTTTACAGAGTGCTTGTAATGCCGACTTCAAATACTTTGCCTTCTGTAGGAGCACCAGAAGATGCTTCACGTCCGGCTTATGCTTTAATGCGTCATTTTGCCCCAAGAGCAAAAGGCGCAAATATATTTATAGTAAATAACACATCTGTTCAAGATTTCCTACCAGCAGACGCATCAACTGTGACACGCTGGATCTATGGGGGACATGATTCGCCTCGGGATTTAACTAGTACTGAAGAAACATTGCTAGTTTCTGCTGGCTATTCATTTGACGTAAGGAATATTTGATGCCGCTATATACATTTCGTTGCTTAGATTGCCTTAATATGTTTGATATACGTTTAAAAATAGATGAAACGTATGGTGAAGCATGTAAAAAATGCGGAGGTGTAGTTCGCAAATATTATGGCAATGTACGTTTAGCTCCTTCTGTAATGCCGACAAGAAGCAACGTAGATTTTGCTGCAAGCAAAGCAAATGAAGCAGCAAAACAAAGAGACATGGCTGCTTACAAGCGTTTACGTGGAGAAGGACATCAACCTCCGTCTATTAACGGATCAGCAGATTTAGAACGCAGAGCAGGGACTAAACATGAAATTAATTCAGGGGTAATTCTTAAAGAAGAAGGCAGAAAACGAAAAGAAAATGCCCTTAACGAAGTTCTTGGGAGTGGCTAATGGCTACCGCACAAATTTGGATAGATGAAACTCGTGACATGCTCTTATCGGGCTATGTTGAAGAACTTCTTTTAGTCACTACACCTGCTGTAGGAAATGCTACTAATACAGCGTTTGAAATTAGTGGTGCTTCTTCATCAGGGATAGTTCCCGGTGTTATTATAGAAATTGGCAGTGAATTAATGTACGTCCAGACTGTTTCAGGTACAACTGTGACAGTTATAAGAGGGTATGGCGGTTCTACAGCTTCATCTACGGGTCACGCAGCCGATTCAATCGTAAGAGTTTCACCTAAATTTCCAACTCATCGCATTATTAATGCAATTAATGATGATTTAGCTGACTTATCTGCCCCAAATAACGGTCTGTTTAGGATGCTGACTACTAGTTTTACTTATAACGCTGCTGTAGATGGATACAACCTAAACACAGGATCGAATGAAATTTCTTCTATTTACTCAGTGACTTATTCAGATATAGGTTCAGAAGCAAGTGAGCCAGAAGTAATGAATTGGCGTTTAAAAAGGAATAGAGACACAGCTTCGTTCGCTAGCGGTAATGCTTTGATTCTTTACACAGGAGCATGGCCGGGGCAAAAAGTGACAGTTAGCTATAAATCTCCATTTGGGGCAATAACTGATGGCAGTACAGCGCAATCAGATACTGGTCTGCCTACTACTGCTTACGATTTGCCACCGCTAGGCGCGGCTTTAAGTCTTATGAGTACAATGCCGATTCGTCGTGAATTTATTGATGCGCAAGGAAGCTCTCGCCGTGCGGAAGAAGTACCTCCCGGCGCTATATCAGCGTCAATGCGTGATTTGCGTAGCCGTAGAGACTACAGAGTCCAATCAGAAGCAGCACGTTTAATCGCTCAATACCCAACGACATGGAACAGGAACTCAGCAAACCGCCCAAGTTCGCAATGGAGTGGCTTCCGTCGTGACCTTTAATTCGGAGTCTTTGCCTGTTGAACTAGACAGTGTGTCTTATCTTTTGGATTCGACACAATACAGAAGGACAACTGTCCCTGTAGCTAGACAACAACGTGACAACAGCAAAGAACCGGGCGAAAACACACTAGACACAACTGGCGCATGGGTGCGTTCACAAACAGATTGGTCTTATGGGGCTGGACAACTTTATTTCGACAACGATGATTCTGACCGTCGGCGTTTTTATTCTTCGCACGGAGTAGACGTTTGGACTAAAGGACAAATAAGTCTTTTGCCGGTAATGGAAACCCCCGGTAGCACCCCAACGTTTACAACAGGCGACATTTTTGTTGAAGCTGTAACCAATTCTTCAGGAACAGAATATCTTTATGTCGCACAAGCTAATCAACTTTACTGGGCCACATCACCAGCAGGATCATCGCCTACATGGGGTACACCAATCACTGTCGGCGGTACCGTTACCAGCATTACAAGTGATGGCACAAACATCTACCTCGCATTTGATGGATCTATTGTTGCTGAATCAAGCACGATAGGTTCAACGTCAACATCATCTTTTGGTTCTTTAGACCCACATTTTATAAAAATATGTGCAGGCCGTATTATCGCCGCAGACGACAATAACATTTTTGAACTTGACGCCAGCGGCGCAAAAGCTTCGTCGTCTTTGGATTATTCTTTACCTTTAACGACGAGCAAATGGGTAACAGCAACTGCTGGAGCTAACGGTATATACGCTGCGGCAAATACAGATAATACGGGAAGTATTTATTACATCGGCGTAAGTAACACAGATGGAACATTAAACGCTCCGACTATTGCAGGGTCTTTGCCAAGAAATGAAACCATTAACGATGTAATGGCATACGCCGGTTTACTTGGAATAGCGACAAGCATAGGTTTCCGGGTTGCTTTAATAAACGAACAAACTGGCAGCATTTCTATAGGCCCAGCTATTGACACAGGCGGCGAAGCCTATTCTCTCGAAGCTGATGGACGGTTTATGTGGTGGGGAACTAATTATGGTTTATGCTATCGGGCTGATCTTTCTAAATTCACCGACACACTTGTCCCGGCATATGCAGCAGATTTAGTTTCTGCTACTTCTTCAACAACCACTGATTTAGTTAAAAGCATTACACGTTTACCGAATGACAACTCCCCTAAATTGTTTATAGGCATAACAAAAACTTCTAGCGCAGCCATACTTCAACGAGAACATCGAAGTGGCAATAAAGTCGCATCAGGGTGGCTTATAGCTGGCGAATGCACATGGTCAACTGTCGTTCCTAAATATCTGCGTTCTGGTGTTATCGACCTTGACAGATCTCAGTTTGAAAATTCTAAAACAGCATATGCAGGAGCAGGAACGGATTACACAGATGGCGACACTACCTACACTCTCGGCGCAGAAACCACTACACCTGTCGGCAAAATCCGTCTTGTGGCAACCAACAGTGCTGGCACACCTTCAACTATCCCCTCTGCTGCCGGAACACTAATTACAGGTACCCCAGTCAAGTTTGACTTTGCAACATCTACAGACAATATAAGAACATCTATCTCATATGATTTAAAAGTAGAGCTAGAAGCATCAAGCTCTTCACCTACTGAATCTCCGATCTGCCATGATTGGCAAATGACAGCGGTCGCAGTACCACGTCGAGTAGACGAAATCATTTTACCAATTATTTTAAAACGAGATGTTATGACTGGCCGAGGCGCAGGCGTCCCCAAGCGATATGACTCGTCAGAAGTTTTTACTCGTTTGCGAAACCTAATGGAAAACGGCGAAGACATCACATATCAAGAAGGCGACCGCCAAGAAACAGTCACAATCGAACGCATTGAAATGCAACCTGAACGCCTATCCGATAATGGAGCGTGGTGGGAAGGTACCCTTTTAGTAAGGCTCCTGACAGTCCCAAGCTAGAGGGGATATGGCTAACACTCTATTTTTTGATATAGAAACAGCGCCAAACCTCAGCTATGTGTGGGGTCAATGGCAACAAGACGTAATCCAACACGTCAACGAGTGGTACATCATTTGTTTCTCTTATAAATGGGAGGGAGAAAAGACTACAAAAGTTGTTTCGTTAGATGATTTTGATTTGTACGAAACAGAACCAGAAAATGATTTCCATGTCGTTCACAAATTATGGGAACTATTGGGTGAAGCAGACATAGTTATTGGACATAACTCAGATGCTTTCGATATTAAGAAAGCTAACGCACGATTTGTATTCCATAACTTCGGCCCACCTAGCCACTACCAAACAGTAGACACTTTGAAAATAGCTCGCCGTCATTTCAAGTTTAATAGCAACAGGCTTGGACATTTGGGCGAGCATTTAGGTCTTGGGGGAAAAGAAGTAACTGGTGGATTTCAAACATGGGAAGGTTGTATGAAGGGCGATCCAAAAGCGTGGAAGTTAATGAAGAAATACGCAAAACAAGATGTCGATTTACTTGTCGATGTCTATGAACGATTACGACCTTGGGCTACAAATCATCCCAATAAAAACGTGATCGACGGAACATCGTATGCGTGTCCCACGTGCGGCAGCAATAAGCTGCAAAAGCGCGGTAAGAGGAGAACCCGGACGATGGTGTACCAGACTCTTCAGTGCACTCGTTGTCGCTCTTATTGCAGAGAGAGATTGGCTTTACCGGGTGATCGTGTTGAGGTCGTTTAATCGCTGTTATACCTAGCTCTTAAAGGACGTTCTGGGTCTTTAGCAAGAATACGTTTTTTGCATTTTTTGCATCGGCATTCACCGATTAAATATTTAGCTAACGTCCCATGTTTTTTGAAGTCGCCTTTGTCCCATCTAATGTGACCAAGGTCGTCTACAAACATTAGTAATCTTCAGGATTAGACGCTTCATCCTTAATGATGCCAGCCATACGCAAAGCTTCTTCTTTACTTCTATACCACTCACGCATCTGGCTGTTACATATCACTGCATACCCCGGGAGACTAAGACCTGCTCCCAATCGTGCAACTACTTTTTGTACTTTTACATCCATCGCTTTTCTCCAATCACGATGTCCCTTTTATTTTACCACGCTAGGTGATAATTAGGGCGGAGTGCCGAAAGAAGAAAGGAGATAAAAGACCTTCGGCACCCCATCACCGGGTTACTAATCCGGCTAGCCCTTAGATTTAAGCGACTCTCTTAATGCCCTAAGCCGCTTTACATTTTCTTCTCTTGGAAGATATTCCCTTTCTATCGGCTTTATCTCCATGTTTTTTCGTTTAACTAATGAAGAATAATGAGTTCTGAACTCAGCAATCGAAGGCCAATAACTATTATTTCGCACTAAGTCTTCGACAGCTTCTAATGCTAATGGTTTTTCTAGTTGAAGCAACGCTGAATGCCAAATTTTTATTGTTCCTTCTGGCAGCATTGTGTTAGAAAACCACATTTGCGACATCAACATTAATATTTCGTCAGCGTCATCTTCAGTCATTGCGCTGTCTCCTTTTTCTTTCTTTTCTTAACGAAATAATTCGTGCTCCGACTTTGCCGTATTTTCCTTCTTCTTCATCTTTGATACGACGTAATGCGACTTCAAATGCAGGTTCGGTAAAACCCCAAGTTATTTCGAGGGCTTTGTAGCATTCTTCTAATGTCCAGCCGCTGTCAATAGCACGGTCTACGACACGTTTGATATTTGCAGGTGAAGTCATTGGCCGTCTTGTCTGTTCAGACCACCATAGATTCAACATGCTTCTTGTGTCAGTAAAAGCTGGGGCTTGTGACTCCGGTAACTTGATTAGGTCGCCCATCTATTCTCTCCTTTATCAATTGTGCGAAAGTGTGCATTTCCATGACAACATATGCACCACCTGTTCCAAAATTTCGTCGTTTAACTAATGCAGCAGCAAACTTAGCGTCTGCGTTGATGCGTTCCTGTTCAGTTTCTTTCATTATTTCGGATAAAGATGAGAGGGCATCCTTCCTGTTTTTGCATTCGAATACAAATTCAGGTAGGTCGTGACACCGGATGTCCCCCACATCTTTAGTTCCGACAAGGGGTAACCGCATGAATTCATGCTTGGTATAGCTTTGAAGATACCGAACGCATTCGGTTTCCCAAGCAGTCCCCTTCTGTTTAGCTTTACTCATATGGCGGAATGATCTCGTCTTCGTCTTTCATATGATTTTCCAAATAAAATCCGAAAGCATTTTGAACAACAAAAGAAGTTGCCTGCATCATTTTATTATTTGGATCTAAGATTCCTTGCCCAGCAGGATGAGACTCGAACATATCAAGTATTTCTAAAGCCTCTTGTTCTATTTGGCAAATAACATCTTTAGGTACCAGTATCGACAAAATCCCTATATCTTCACCTACTACTGGCACAAGTATGTTTCTTTCCATTAAAACGGTTCCTGATCTGAGTCGAACCCCCTTTGAACTGCTTGCACAGCTTGATTGTCTTGCTTAACACTACCACGTTCTTCCCAACGATAAGACGGGCCAGCTTCATCAGCGTACAAGCAAAGTTTTGTACGTTTTTGACCGTCTTTAGTTTCCCAACTGTCTTCTTTCATGCGCCCTTTAACGATAACCCGGGTGCCTTTAGACAGTTCTGACATGCGCTCTGCGAGCGTGTCCCAGCATTTAACTTCGAACCAATGTGTTTGCTTAGTGTCATCTCTGCCTGTTGTGACAGCGACGGACAGTCGCACATTAGCTTTTCCTGATTGTGCATAGCGAAGCTCAGGTTGTTGACCTAAGTTTCCTGCAATAGTGATTTCACTCACTTTCTTCTTCCTCTCTTTTATTGAGAATGTCTGCGAGAACATAGTTCCCGTCGTGTTTATGCCAGAGATGTAAGCCAAGGCCAATTCTCATAGCACATCTTTTTATTCCATCAGATGCACACGCTTTTAAACGTGCTCCATCTGTTTTCCAGTTGTTTGGATTTTCGCACTCACCGACTTCTTGAATTGTGGTAGTTCGTCCATCAATCTCAGCAGTAAGAGTGCAGAGGCAACCAGTGACAGTACCATCAGCATCCCTAACAACATCATCAATATGAAAATCATAAGTTCCTAATATCCCTAACAAAAACTGTGTAACTATTCCGTGAGGCACATACGCTGCTGCGAATTTACCCGGTTTAGTTTCTACAAATCTGTCTGAAAATGGCGTCGCTAATTTACTTAACTGACTCATCAGTCTCCTTAATTACTAGATCAATAACATCTGTCATATTTATGTCACCTTGCTGTTCGCATATGTCGTAGTAAGGGCAGTAGTTACATTCCCACGGAATTTCTTCCGCTGTGCCCCAATACAGTCGTAAACCTTCTGGTATATGCCCATTGACTAAATAGTTTTTAGCCATTTGAGCGTGCTGCTCCAAAAAGTAAGTAGTAGCTACGGAAATAGACGTACCACTTTCATCGAACGAATCATGGATGTCGTACAACCACTCAACCATGTCGCCAGCACGAGCACTATCTTTCCAACGGCTAGGCGTAGCATCAGTACATATGTAAACCAGATGTATTTTGGTTGAGCCAGTAGCTATTGCGTATGCACAAGCCTGAAACAAGTGCTCTTCTTTTGGCCCTTCATTACGGGCTTTCCTAAACCCATAATTACGCATTGTTTTTATTTCTAAAACGGTGCCTTCTCTTCTGCTAGGCATGTCATGTGACGCTTGATAAACACCATCAGCGTGACCCGACGTTAAACAGTTAGAGATACTGACCTCAACTTCACACTCGAAGTTAGGTACCTTTTCATTAAACGCTGCTTGGACATGCTCGTGCATAGTGTTACCAATCTCCTTGGCAACAAACCCATTTACGGCATTAGGGCCAGCCTCTATACGAGGCACCCCCATCCCATCGAACACCTGTTTCCTATCACACGTCGTGATATTAGATATCCGTAAGAACGAACCATCAGCAGTTGGTTTATTCGGCGGATGCTTTATATGCTCACGAAGAGCTAGCTCCGCTGGACCCGTTTCGTATTGCATCGTTCTCCCTTTCTACGTGCAGTCTATCAGTTCCCTCGGGCCTCATCAATGCGGCGATCCCAATAAAGTGACTCAGCATTTTCTCTAGCTTCAAGCATTTCTTCATACTCTTCATCACTCAAATCTGCATACGGGTCGTCGGGTGGGTCTATACAAAAGTATTCCATTATTCTTTCCAATACTCGTAATAATATTCAGCAGTCGTGCGCCACAAATACTGCGGACCAGCATGACGTTTCTTGCGTCGAGACAACCGAGTCTCTTGACGTTTACATGACTCACACACAACGGGCTCAATTAAACCAGCCTTTTGTGCTTGTTTCATCAAGGGACCAAGTACCCG
>PBPU01000105.1 GCA_002724825.1 Acidimicrobiaceae bacterium | reverse complement strand
TTGCAAACCCTTCATACCTCGTTGATACAAACGATCCATAGGTCAGCAGTGCAGAAAGTCAACGCTTCCATAAAGCCATAGCTACACTAAAATACGATCCGAAGAAAGAAGTAGCTAACGATGGCCGATATAGCAGTAATAGGTGCGGGTTACGTTGGCTTGACAACAGGTACTTGTCTAGCCCACCTAGGCCACAACGTCACAATTGCCGATATTGACGAGATAAAAGTCCAAAAACTTAACGAAGGTGAAGTCACCATCTTTGAACCGGGGCTATCAGGACTCCTGACCCAAGGGATTGAGAATGGAAACTTAAAATTCGTAGTAGGCGCGACCAGTGCTAGCCGCAATGCGGCATTTCATTTTCTATGCCTTCCAACACCTCCAAATCCAGACGGATCCACAAACATGGAATACTTCAGTTCCGCTATCGAAGAGATCAAGGATATCCTTCCCCCAAATTCAGTTATTGTAAACAAATCCACGCTTCCAGTTGGTACCGCCTCACAACTCAAAAAGCAGATCCAAAGAACCGATGTAGAGATAGTATCTAATCCAGAATTTCTGAGCGAAGGTAATGCTGTACAAGATTTTTTACAGCCATCCCGAATAGTAATTGGAGCGGAGTCACAAAAAGCAGCTAGTAGTGTTGCTGCGCTGTTCAAGGATATTGACACCACGACCCAGATCACTGGAACCGAATCATCTGAGCTCATAAAACATACAGCTAACGCTTTCTTAGCAATGAAATTAACGTTCATAAATGAAATCGCAACTCTTTGCGAACTTGTTGGTGCCAATGTTCTTGATGTTGCAGAGGGAATCGGATACGACCCAAGAATCGGTTCAACCTATCTTCGGCCAGGACCTGGATGGGGGGGATCTTGTTTTCCCAAAGACAGCTCTTCGCTTTTACAGACTGCGAATAAAGCTGGATTCGATTTCGAATTGCTTGAAAAAGCAATCACATTAAATCAAAAACACCTCCAACGGACAGCGCAAAAGGTCGTTAACGCTTTACCCCAAGGTAAGGAGCCTGAGAACAGCAAGATAGCTGCGCTTGGCCTTACCTTCAAAGCAGGCACTGACGACCTCAGATCATCACCTTCTCTAACTGTCATTGAACATCTGTTCAATCTAAACGGTCGTGTCTCGGCATATGACCCTATGGTAAATCTTCCAATTGAAAATATGAGCAAACTCGAAATCACATCCACCGCTTATGAGGCTGCAAATAACGCTGATGCTCTCGTCATTTTGACAGAATGGCAGGAATTTGCTGATTTGAACTTTGAACGAATTCGCGAGGCCATGCGTCACCCAATTGTTGTAGATGCTAGAAACCTTCTCAACCCCCAAGATCTTGAACTACTAGGGTTCCAATACATCGGCCTTGGGCAATAACTAGTTGGGACTTAGTAAGAATGCCCCCCTCCCGAATACCTCCATTCGTTTCTCCATTAGTACCGAAGTTCTAAACCTATGAGCACTATCTTTCTCTTTGCTCTTATAGGGATTGGGATAGGGGGATTCTATGGCCTTCTGGCAAGCGGGATTGTTATAGGCCATAAAGGCTCTGGCCTCATAAATTTAGACCAAGGAGCATTGGCGATGTACCCCGCATACACATATGTGACAATGCGTGAAACAGGCGACATATATTTTCCTTGGGTCGACTTTATTCCGGGACCTATCGATATCCCTTACCAGCTAAGTATTGCGTCGTCTGGAGTGGGCAAATTCCCATCATTTTTAGCCGCGATGTTCATGTCCGTCCTTCTTGGTATAGCTGTACAAACCCTCGTTTTTGGACCGCTTAGGAATAAGCCTCCGATTTCAAAAATAATAGGTTCCTTAGGAGCTCTCTTTTACCTAACATCTGTAGCCTTTTATCAATTTGGTGGGAAAAATCGAACAGTCGACGGTATTCTTCCGGGAGGGTCATGGGAGAACCCATTTGGGCTTGGCGGACAGCTAACATACGAACGTATCTCCCTAGTCCTTATCGCCCTTGCGGTCGGAGGGGCATTAGCCGCCTACTACCGTTTTAGCCAGACAGGGCTAGCTACCAGAGCCATTGAGGATTCTGAGTCAGGCGCAACATTATTAGGATATTCAATAAAGAAAATAGCAACCACCAATTGGCTTCTCTCAACAGTCATTACAGGGTTTGCTGGGATTCTAGCTCTTGACTTAGTCTCCCTTTCACCTAACCGCTATACGTTATTTGTGATACCGGCCCTTGGAGCGGCACTATTTGGAAATCTTACATCCCCTTGGCTAGCTACTGTCGGTGGGGTGCTTTTGGGAGTCTTTCAAACAGCTGCAGCTGGACTAACACTTAAAACGTGGTGGCCGGAATGGATTCCGTCAGAAGGCCTCCGCCACGCAATACCTCTTCTTATGATCATCATCTTCCAGTACACCCGTGGACATAAGTTACCTGTCAGAGGCAGCCGATTCGCCGAACCACAACCAACAGCATCGACAGGAAAGAACCTTCCGTGGCAAATCGCATTAATAGGAGCAGTTGTCCTATGGGTCTTAATAAGCGGATCGCCTTTAACACAAGGAAAATTACTAACCAGTATGATCGCTGCGATATTGATGATGTCATCAGTAATAATTATCGGATATCTGGGCCAACTCTCTTTGGCCAACCTTACATTCGCTGGAGTTGCTGGATACCTCTCAACCCGACTGGCGGCATCAGGGGAAAGCTATGGGTTCAGCCCCTTTATTCTTGATGGCCCTGGATTTCCAGCCCCTATAGCAATGCTTTTTGGGGTCGCCGTCGCTGTCATCGTAGGTCTTCTTATTGCGGTACCTGCGATCCGCATTCGGGGGTTACAGTTAGCGGTCGTTACACTAGCCGGTGCCGTAGCAGCAAACGAACTCCTGATGGCCAATGAGCCCCTTATGGGGAAAGGTGCAAGGTCTAATTTATCCGTGCCGCCTCCAAACTGGTTTGGAATTGACGTTACTGTTGATCCTTCAGTTAGTAGAGACCGAGGCACACTAATCGTCTTTTGTAGTATTTGGCTCGTACTAATTGTCTTAGCCGTCATCGGAATACGGAGAGGAACGATCGGAAGGAATTTTCTTGCTGTCCGCTCTAATGAGCGAGCAGCAGCAGCCTATGGCGTAGATGTCTCTGGCATGAAACTATTAGGATTCGGGATTGGTTCTGCGATAGCGGGTATCGCAGGTGTTCTTACCGCTTATCAGCACACAATTCTACAGATTACGAGTTGGGATGCTCTCGCAGGAATTACGAACGTTACGTTACTTTTCCTCGGAGGTGTCGCCCACTTGGGGGGAGCTTTACTAGGATCAGCCATCAGCCCTGGAGGGCTTCTATCTACAACTTCAAGTGAAGGCCAAATACTTAGGAACGCTGGCGCTGGCGCGCTTATGATTGCAGTAGCTATTTTTAGACCTGACGGGTTAGTTTCTCTCCTTACAATAGTGAAGGAACGTTTTTCCATTGGATTTAATTTCGCAAAGAAATCCTTGTCACATATAATTTCCACGTCGAGTAGAGGAAATACTTTCTAATGCCACAATTCGCGAATGACAAAGTAGAGAATTCACCTAACGCTATTGCCCTAGCGGACCCATATCACTCCTATACGTGGGTAGAAACAAACGAGATCCTTAATCGATGTGCTAATAATGTTCTTGAAAGCGACTTGGGTGAGAAACGTAGAGTTGCCGTTTTCGCAGAAAATGCAGGCGAAACGGCATTTGCTCATCTTGGAGCGCTTCTCGGTGGGGCCTCTTCAGTTCCAGTTAACTTTCATCTCACGGCGGAGGAAGCCGCCTATATTCTGGAAGATTCCGAAGCGCAGATTCTATTCGTAGGCCCACATACGCTTGAACGCGGATTAGAAGCAGCGCGACAAGCAGGTATTCAACAGGTTGTTGGTTGGAAATGCGACGCCAACTCGGGTCTTGTCGATTGGGCTGAATGGCTTAAAGAGGGAAGCCCACAGAATCCTCCCGACGAAATCAAGCCTCTTCCTAATCTCCTATATACCTCTGGAACAACAGGAAGGCCAAAAGGAACAGAACTTCCTCCGACGATGTTCGCAGGTGGGAATTCAATGACTGAACATATTGAAGGCCTGAAACTAAGCGCTTTCGCTGAATACGGAACCCATCTGGTGGTAGGGCCTATGTACCACACCGGACCTTTGTCGGGGATGCGTCTTCTTACTCTTGGTATACCTTCTGTGATCTTGGGCCGTTTCGACGCCGAGAAAACATTGGCTGCGATAGATCAATTTAAGACAGAAACGGCAGTGATGGTTCCTACCCACTTCGTTCGCTTGTTAGCGCTCCCTGATGAGGTAAAGCAGAAATATGATGTGTCCTCCATGCGACTGGCCGCTCATACAGGTGCAAAATGTCCCGTTGATGTTATGCGGTCAATGATTGAATGGTGGGGCCCGATTTTTCGCGACGCCTATGGAGCTAGCGAGGTAGGAACTGTCTGTGCCATTACTAGTGAAGAATGGCTCAAACATGAAGGGTCTGTCGGGAGAACAATTCCTCCCTTTTCAGCTGAGGTACTCGATGAAGATTTCAACGTTTTACCGCCAAACACTGAAGGAAGACTATTTTTCCGAGATGCTACAGGCAGAGGAATTATCTACCCTAATGACCCAGAAAAGACAGCTACCGCAAATCCGGAACCTGGACTCTTTACGCTTGGAGAGATCGGATACATCGATGATGATGGCTATGTCTTTATTACAGACAGGTTTAGTGACATGGTTGTTTCCGGCGGAGTTAATATTTATCCGGCAGAAGCAGAACAAATCCTGATCGACCACCCTGATGTCGCCGATGTCGCTTGCATCGGAATACCTCACCCCGATTTGGGAGAAGAACTAAAGGCGCTTATTATTCCAACAAATTCAGATACACCCCCTGATATGGATGCGCTTTCCGATTGGCTACGAGAGCGACTAACTCACTACAAATGCCCTCGAAGTTACGAGCTCGTCGGAACTTTACTGAGGAACACAATGGGGAAGATCAACAAAAGAAAATTGCGGGATGCCTATATCGATGGCACATTAGATTAAAGAACGGCTGCCTGTTGGCCGCTCCATGATCGATGAAAGCGAAATAGCGTGTCTACACAAAACGTCCTGATTGATAACCCTTGCGAGATGGTTCGCCGTTTCACGTTAAATCGGCCCGAAAAGCGCAATGCCCTGAACGACGGTATCCGCAAAGAACTCTTTGACGAGTTACGAGAGGGAGATCGCGACCGTTCAATCTCAGTGATGATCGTACGAGGCGCTGGTGAAGCCTTTTCAGCGGGATACGACCTCGCACAGCCAAATAGGGACGTTGAAAGGTCCATCGCGAAAACTGACGGATGGTGGTCGAGACATGTCGTTAATAACTGGTTTGAGATATGGGACATGTCCACGCCAGTTATTGCACAAGTCCATGGGTGGTGTCTCGCTGGAGGATCTGAGCTTGCCAACGCCTGTGACCTTATCTACGTAGCAGAAGACGCAAAAATTGGCTACCCGCCCGTTCGACTCATGTCCCCGCCCGATATGCAGTGGCAAACCTGGATGATGGGACTTCGGAGAGGAATGGAAGCCCTTCTCACCGGAGATCACATGACCGGTATCGAAGCAGTGCAGTCAGGGATGGCAAATCGGGCTTTCCCAGAAAAAAAGTTGGATGCTGAGGTTCTAAAAATCGCAGAGCGAATAGCAAAAATTCCCCTCGATCTCCTTGCCCTTAACAAAAGATCTGCCCA
>PBPU01000104.1 GCA_002724825.1 Acidimicrobiaceae bacterium | reverse complement strand
TTTTGGGACGGTCGAATCCGACGATGTGGTAGTAAATCTAACTGCCTTTGAGGTTTTCTTTCCCGAGCGGCGTGTCTTTTTTCAGGAAGGACAGGAGATCTTTAACACGAGCCCCCGATCCGCTGGGAGACAACGTTTCCGTGGGCCGCCAGGAGGACCGATTTCCTTGTTGAATACACGCAGGATTGGAGGGGCATCTAAGTTTACTGTTCCTGATGGTGTAACCGTCAGACCAACTGATTTGAGTCAGCCCACTGACTTGTTAGGTGCGGTAAAATTCACCGGACAAAATGGGAACTTACGGTACGGTACGCTCCTGGCGTCTGAGGATAACCCAGAAATTCAGGGGACATTATCCGATGGAACGCGTGTGGATCTTCAGGCTACCGGGAGAGACTTTGCGGTTGGGCGTTTCCTTTATGAGGACACCAGTGGTGGTAGTCGTCGATCTATTGGTTGGATGGGTACCGATATATCCCATCCAGAGATCAATGCAACGGTAAATGCCATTGATGCACATTATTTCTCGGCGGACCAACGTTGGGCGCTGGATGGCCAATTGATGCATAGTGATGTTGATGGTGTTACTGGTTCTGGCTTTTTGGGGGATATTAGCTACGCTCCGCGTCAAGGAGCACAGCATATTCTAAGAGCTACTTATATAGATGACGATTTTGATATGAATGACATGGGTTTTTTGGCAAGGAATTCACAGCAAAATTTAGACTATAACTTTGTACTCACCGAGTCTGACATCCCTGGTCTTCAGTCAAGAACGACTACATACGGGCTAATAAATCAATACAATGCCGATGATGGGAGGCCAGTAGGGCTTGGCCGTTTTATAGGTAGGACATGGAACTACCTTAACAATAACACCTTCGACATATCAGTTCGCCATGCCCCTAGGAAAGTGGACGACAGGCTTGGCAGAGGCACAGGTGATTTCCGTATTCCAGAGCGTTTCAACTTGAGGACAAGTTTTAGCTCTAATCCAGCGGGCGCTCTTGCATGGTCACTTAATCTAACCGCGGGGCAGGACGATTTGGGTCCTCAAGCTATAACCACAGGAGCTGGTATTGTCTGGCGTCCAGATGATCGATTTTCCTTCGACCTGAGTTTGAATTATACAGATCAAGAGGCATTACTTGTTCACCAAGGAGAGGGCAACTACACGAGCTTTGAAGCTCACCAATGGGCACCAAAATTAGATTCGAATTATTTTATTTCGGCACGCCAACAGTTCAGAGTAACTTTGCAGTGGAATTCCCTAAAAGCCTTTGAAGATCGCTTTTGGCAAGTTAATCCCCACCGCTTAGAACGCTTGAAACCGGTAGCTAACCCAGATAACGAACCTGACGATTTCGTCATAAGCAGACTTACTTTCCAAGCTCGCTATCGATGGCAAATTGCTCCTTTGTCAGATTTATTTATTGTTTATACGCGAGGCTCGAATTTACCCGGTAATAGTTTTTACACGTTTCAAGACTTACTTGAACAGGGATGGAACGATCGAATAGTCGATTCTTTTGCGATAAAACTGCGCTATCGTTTCGGTGTCTAGTTTCTCCAGGCCTCAGAGTTCCTTGCGAGTATTAACTTCTCCGATTCTGTGTAGGATGGAACTTGGCAATTGCAATTATTTGTCTCTTCGTAAGAAATCCGATAAAGATTCAGCTATAGTCGGCTCCCATCACCAGTTTCCCCCGAAGG
Source organism: Acidimicrobiaceae bacterium (assembly GCA_002724825.1). Lineage (GTDB taxonomy): Bacteria > Actinomycetota > Acidimicrobiia > Acidimicrobiales > UBA8592 > UBA8592. Next base: position 5,228 of record PBPU01000104.1, on the reverse strand, counting down.
AAAAAGTGAAACAATCTAATAAATACTCTGTTGCCCTTAAAGCTTTGGTGGTTTCCACTGCTTTTCATATTTTCTCAGTTTCCGCCCAGGAAATACCTGAGATTAAGCGTCTAGCTGAGCGTGAAGTAAATATTTCGCTTGACGGGTTCGTTGATGAACGGACATGGGAGAGCATCCCTGCTATTGACGGGATGAAGAGAATAGATCCGGATACTCTTGAGGATGCGCAGTTTAAGACTGAAATACGTTTCTTCTACACAGAAAGAGGTCTCTACTTTGGAATAATAAATCATCAACCGGCTGATACTGTAGTCAGACGACTAACAATTAGAGATGCTTCTCCGTTTGATTTTGTAAATGATGGAATAGGTGTTGCGATTGATGCTTCTGGGGAGGGTCGTTACGGTTATGTTCTTCGTATGGGTTTAGGCGATAGTATGACTGATGGTTCAGTTCTCCCGGAACGTCAAGTGAATCTTCAATGGGATGGTGCATGGGATGGTCGAACTCAGGTCATAGAGGAAGGGTGGAGCGCAGAGTTTTTTGTTCCGTGGTCGATGATGCAACTGCCGCAGAGTGATATCGAGAGGAAAATAGGCTTAGCGTTTATTAGAGACTTTTCGGATCTTGGTGAACGTTGGAGCTCGCCTCCCTTACCGATGACTCGAAATGTATTTCTTAGCGGGTTTAGAAAGTATGCACTAAACAACGTTGAGTCAAGACGGCAGCTTACTATTTATCCTTTTGTTTCCAGTGTATTCGACGGAATAAGACATGAAGCAAATAGTCGAGTTGGCGCGGATATTTATTGGCGACCTACGACAAATACACTTCTCTCGAGCACTCTTAATCCAGATTTTGGTACCGTAGAATCAGACGATGTAGTGGTGAATCTTACTGCTTTTGAAGTTTTTTTTCCTGAGAGACGCGTTTTTTTCCAAGAGGGACAGGAAATATTCAATACCAGTCCGAGATCGCTTATTGGACTAAGAGGCGGAGGTGGTCCAGGTGGTCCGATCTCCCTTTTAAATACTAGAAGAATTGGTGGAGCATCTCGGTTTGAAGTTCCAGAGGGAGTTAGGGTAAGGCCCACTGATTTGAGCCAACCTACAGACTTATTTGGAGCAGCTAAGTTTACAGGTCAGAGTGGTAATTTACGTTATGGAGCACTTTTAGCATCAGAAGATGATGCCGAGATACAAGGAACATTGTCAGATGGTGCTAAGGTGAATTTGAAAGCTACAGGTCGTGATTTTACGGTAGGGCGTCTTCTCTATGAAGATACCAGTGGTGGAGTACGGCGATCTATTGGTTGGATGGGTACCGATGTTTCCCATCCGGATGTGAACTCTACGGTCAATGCCATTGATGCCCATTATTTCTCTGCTGATCAACGCTGGGCACTAGACGGACAATTTATGCATAGTGATGTAAGCGGTATCACGGGGATGGGGTTTTTGGGAGATGTGAGTTACATACCTCGTCAGGGAGTACAGCATCTTATCAAAGCGACCTACATTGATGATGAGTTTGATATGAACGATGTTGGATTCCTTTCACGAAACTCGCAAATGAATTTAGACTACAATTTTGTTCGTACAGAATCCAATATCCCTGGAATTCAATCGAGAACAACAACCTTCACGTCAGTCAATCAATATAATACTGACGGTAGTTCTGTCTTGGCTGGACAGTTTATCGGAAGGACATGGAATTATCTCAGTAATGAGACCTTTGATTTAACCCTTCAATATTTTCCACAAAGAGTAGATGATAGATTAGGAAGAGGGACAGGAGAATTTCGAATCCCTGAGAGGTTCGGGGTCAGGTCAAGCTTCAGCTCAGCTCCCGCAAACATTTTGGCTTGGTCTCTGGATTTAGAGGCAAGTCAGGAGGATTTGGGTCCTAAAATAATTACAGGTGGAGTGGGGTTAGTTTGGCGCCCAAATCAACGCTTTTCTTTTGATCTTGGTCTGAATTATACGGATCAAGAGGCTCTGCTTGTTCATCAAGGAAATGGAAGTTACACAAGTTTTGAGGCTCATCAGTGGGCTCCAAAATTGGAATCTAACTATTTTATCTCAGCGCGACAACAATTCAGGGTCACTTTGCAATGGAATTCCCTTAAAGCTTTTGAAGATCGATTTTGGCAAGTGAATCCTGACCGTTTAGAGCGATTGAAGCCTGTTGCTAATCCAGATAATGATCCTGATAACTTTGTTATAAGTAGGCTGACTTTTCAGGCACGCTATAGGTGGCAAATAGCACCATTGTCAGACCTATTCATAGTTTATACGAGGGGATCTAATCTACCGGGCAATAGCTTTTTCACGTTTCAAGATCTGCTTGAACAAGGTTGGAATGATAAGATAGTTGATTCTTTTGCGATCAAGCTTCGCTATCGCTTTGATGTTTAATTTCGTAGAAATCGCTAGTTTCGGACGAAACTAATTCCTCCAGGGGTTCGCTCGTTTGGGCCAATGCAATTGCAACGATTTGTTTCTGTCGAAGAGTTCTGTTGTAGATTAAGTTATATTCCGCTGCCAGTGCAAAACTCCTTATCCAAGGTAAACGTGAAACGAGTTCCTATAACGTTTTTCAACGCGAAATTTATCCTACTGGCGCTCCCATTATTTTCTATGGAAGTCTTTTCTCAGGAGTTGCCGAGGATTCCACAGTTCAATAATGACGAAGTCAATATAACGCTTGATGGATTTGTTGATGAATCGATTTGGGAGAATATTCCTATTGTCGATGACATGAAAATTTCTGATCCAGATACTCTTGAAGACGCGCCATACAAAACTGATATACGGTTCTTTTATACGGAGACCGGAATTTATTTCTCAATGGTTAACCACCAGCCTGCGGATAGCCTAGTTGCTAGAATGACTAGCCGCGATTCTTTTCTTGAGAGAGATACAATAGGAATCATAATAGACGCCTCCGGGGAGGGCCTGTTTGGATACGGTGTATCTTTATCTCTGGGAGATAGCATGTTTGACTTTTCTCTTCTACCAGAGAGAAGGTTTAATCTTCAATGGGACGGTTCATGGGATGGTCGCACTCAGATTGTAGACGAGGGTTGGAGCGCTGAATTTTTTGTACCCTGGTCGATGATGCCATTGCCGCAAGTGGAAGGTGACCGGAAGATAGGGCTAGCATTTAGGCGAGCTTTGGGCCAACGGGGCGAAGTATGGACCTCTCCGCCGTTGCCAGATACTCTGAATGTTTTTATTAGTGGAGCAAAAAAATATTTGCTCAAAGACATTGAGCCGAGAAGACAGCTAACACTTTATCCTTTCGTTTCAAGTGTATTTGATGGCATCCGGCACGATGCCAATAGCAGAGTTGGTGCGGACATTTACTGGCGGCCTACAACGAATACACTTTTATCAGCAACCTTAAATCCAGATTTTGGGACTGTGGAGTCAGATGATGTGGTGGTTAACCTGACTGCCTTTGAAGTTTTTTTTCCAGAAAGAAGAGTTTTTTTTCAAGAAGGGCAGGATATATTTAATACTAGCCCTCGAGCTATTGGCGGACGAGGTCAACGCTTTGTAGGTCCAGGCGCTCCAATCTCGATACTTAATACAAGACGAATCGGTGGTGCCCCAAACTACAAGGTCCCGAAGGGTGTTAATGTTAGACCTACCGATTTAAGTCAACCGACTGATTTATTGGGTGCTGCCAAATTTGCGGGGCAGAACGGAAACCTTCGCTACGGAGCATTGGTAGCCTATGAGGATGATTCCAAAATACGCGGTGCCTTAGATGATGGTACTCGTATCAATTTGCAAGCGAAGGGTAGAGATTTTACCGTTGGTCGCCTCTTGTATGAGAATACAAATGGGGGAGCGAGGCGATCAATAGGATGGATGGGAACAGATGTCTCTCATTCAGATGTTAGCGCTACTGTGAACACGATAGATGCTCATTATTTTTCAGCTGATCAGAGATGGGTCTTAGATAGTCAGTTTATGCATAGTGATGTTGACGGTGTTACGGGTACCGGATTTCTAGGCGACGTAAGTTTTATTCAAAGTCAGGGGGTTCAACATATCCTGAGGGCAACCTATATTGATGATGAATTTGACATGAATGATTTGGGATTTTTAACTAGGAATTCTCAAGTAAATTTAGACTATAATTTTTCGTTGACTGAGTCGGATATACCAGGGATACAATCTCGGACGACAGTCGTTTCATTGATTAATAATTATAATATCGACGGGAATCCCGTTCAGAATGGACAATCAATTGGACGTACCTGGAATTACCTTAATAACGATACCTTTGATGCAACGTTGCTTTACCTGCCTGAAAGAATAGATGATAGGCTCGGCAGAGGTACAGGCGATTTTCGTATTCCCGAGCGATTTAGTTTGCGATCTAACTTCAGCTCCAATCCCGCAAAATCGATTGCTTGGTCACTTAACTTAGAGGCTACACAAGAGGATCTTGGCCCAAAGATAATAACCAGCGGAGCAGGCATTGTCTGGCGTCCTAACGATCAATTCTCGTTCGATCTGGGGCTGAATTATACGGATACTGAGGCTTTGCTAGTTCATCAAGGAGGAGGCAATTACACGAGTTTTGAGGCACATCAATGGTCTCCTAAGCTAGAAACTAATTATTTTATTTCTGCTCGTCAGCAGTTTAGACTCACTTTGCAGTGGAACTCATTAAAAGCTTTCGAAGACCGCTTCTGGCAGGTTAACTCTGAACGTTTGGAAAGATTAAAGCCGGTTTTCAAGCCAGATAACGATCCTGACGATTTTGTGATCAGTCGTCTTACTTTTCAGGCACGATATCGATGGCAAATAGCGCCTTTATCTGATCTATTTGTGGTTTATACTAGAGGATCAAATTTGCCAGGCACTAGTTTTTATACTTTCAGGGATCTCCTTGAACGAGGATGGAATGACCGAATTGTCGACTCATTTGCGATAAAACTAAGATATCGGTTTGGTAGCTAAGATTTATATAGCCATGTAATAGAACTTTCCTCTTTCCTTACTAAAATAATAAATCAGAGAGTCTAAAAAATGCGTCTATCATTAATTTCTGTTTCCTTGCTTTGTTCATTTATGACGATGAAAACATTATCCGTAGAAAAAATAGTCATTGCACACAGAGGAGCAAGTGGATACTTGCCAGAGCATACGCTTGCAGCAAAATCTATGGCGTATGCCATGGGTGCAAACTACATTGAACAGGACTTGGTG
>PBPU01000103.1 GCA_002724825.1 Acidimicrobiaceae bacterium | reverse complement strand
ACCAGATGGCTGGGGTCAACCATTTCGTGGAGGCGCAGCATACTTATCTATTCGCTGCAACGCCCCAATTGTCCCAATTCATCTAACTGGAACTGGTGCGATCCTTCGCAAGGGAAGAAATCTTCCAAAACGCTCAAAAACCACTATTAACTTTGGGCGACCTATCTGGCCAGATGATGAAGAGAGTTCCCGCTCATTAGCTAAACGTATTGAAATTTCTGTCGCCCAACTCGGAGATGAAACTTCGACCAACTGGTGGGAGGCTAGAAAACGGTTATACGAGGAAGAAACGCCAACGCTTCATGGCCCTCAGATAAGTAGTTGGCGAAGGGCGTGGGAGCTTAGCGAGAGAAAGGGGAAACAACAATCCCCTACTCGGAAATGGCCGAACATCTAATTCTAGCTAGTAAATCAATCGTTATAATTTGAATCCTCTCCTGCTAGATTAAAGAAGACACAGACAGGAAAGAAGAATAATGGCAGTAAATGCATCAACCCCTATTGAACTTATTGAAGGCGTATACTCCACCCTTGCGGACCGAGTTGCTGGTGGGCGTGAGCACTATAACAGGGGGCTCACTCTTGCTGAAAAGGTACTCATAAATCATCTCGATCGAAACGACCAAGAACTTATTAGGGGGAAGTCGTACGTCGATTTACGACCAGATAGAGTTGCTATGCAGGACGCGACAGCGCAGATGGCCTGGCTTCAGTTTATGACTGCGGGCTTGGACGAAGTTGCAGTACCTACTACTACTCATGCTGACCACTTGATCCAAGCGAAAATTGACGGCAAGCAAGATCTCCTTAATGCCAACCATACAAATGCTGAAGTCTATGATTTCCTTGAATCGGTCTGTGCAAAATATGGGGCTGGCTTTTGGAAACCAGGAAGTGGGATTATTCATCAGGTTGTTTTAGAGCAGTACGCTTTTCCTGGAGGGATGATTATTGGAACTGATAGTCACACTCCTAATGGTGGCGGCCTCGGAATGATAGCGATTGGGGTTGGTGGCGCTGATGCTGTAGACGTTATGACAGGTTTCCCGTGGAATGTTAGGTGGCCAAAATTGATTGGCGTTCACCTTACAGGATCATTGAACGGGTGGAGTGCTCCTAAAGATGTGATTCTAAAGGTCGCAGAGATTTTGACAGTGAAGGGCGGAACTGGGGCCATAGTGGAGTACTTCGGCGAAGGAGCTGATAATTTATCTGCAACCGGGAAGGCAACTATATGTAATATGGGGGCTGAAATTGGCGCAACGACTTCTATTTTTCCCTACGATGATGCCATCGAACGGTACCTAAGGTCTACTTCCAGAGAAGCAGTGGCCGATCTTGCAAACCAGCATGCAGGTGATCTAAAGGCAGATGATGAAGTTTTAGAAAATCCCGAAAAGTATTTTGACCAGGTCATCGAAATTGACTTATCTCAACTTCGTCCGCATATCAATGGGCCGCACACACCGGATCTTGCAAGAGAGTTAAAGGATCTTGGCTCTGAAGCTACCGAGAATGGCTGGCCACTTGAAATTAGCGCTGCCCTTATCGGAAGCTGCACAAACTCTTCATATGAAGATATAACCAGAGCTGCATCGATTGCAAGAGAAGCAGCCGCTTCCGGCCTAAAGACTCAAACTCGACTGCTAATCACACCAGGGTCTGAGAAAGTTCGAGCAACCATTACTCGCGATGGCCTCCTTGCAGATTTTGAAGCGCTTGGTGCGGTAGTTCTAGCAAATGCCTGTGGTCCATGCATTGGTCAATGGGACAGATCTTTGGAAGACCGTGAAGCTGGGACTCCTAATGTAATCGTCACATCCTACAATAGAAATTTTCCGAAGCGAAACGATGGAGATCCAGCAACGCTTGCCTTCGTTACTTCACCTGAAACAGTTATGGCACTTGCTCTTTCAGGTCGGGTAGATTTTGATCCGGTTACTGACGAATTAGTAAACGAAAATGGGGAAAGCATCAAACTTTCAACCCCTGAAGGCCTCGAACTTCCTCCGAGCGGATTCGATCCAGGTGAAGATACATTCTTACCTCCTCCTGCTGATGGAAGCCAGGTAGAGGTTCTCGTCTCTCCCGACTCTAATCGGCTCCAGCTTCTAACTCCCTTCAATCCATGGGATGGGAATGATTACGAGAATCTTCCGATACTTGTTAAAGCCAAAGGGAAATTCACTACTGACCATATCTCTATGGCTGGCCCATGGCTTAAATACCGGGGACACTTAGAGAATATCTCCGGTAATCTCTATTTAGGGGCTGTTAACGCTTACTCAGGATATGAAGTCGGTTACGGAAAGAATCAAATAACTGGCGAGACACAAACTTTCCCTGATATTGCAAAGTCTTATCATGAATCAGGCCAACAATGGGTAGTGATAGGTGATGAAAATATGGGTGAAGGATCAAGTCGTGAACATGCTGCAATGGAACCTAGATTTCGGTTAGGAGTTGTAGCAATAGCCAGGAGCTTCGCTCGGATTCACGAAACGAACTTAAAGAAACAAGGAATGCTCCCCCTTACTTTTATTGATCCTACCGACTATGACCGAATAGATGAAGATGATCGGCTCAACGTCATCGGCTTAAACGAGCTAGCGCCTGGAGTTCCAGTAACTGTTGAGGTCAATAAGCCAGATGGAGAGCAGTTTTCTTTTGAGACGACACACACATTTAGCGACGACCAAATCAACTGGTTTATCTCTGGATCAGCACTAAATGTAATCCGAGCACAAACTTCAACAAGTGGATAACACCTTACAAATAACGACCATTTGAACAAATAGGAAACTATCTAACAAATAGATAGGATACATAAAATCGTTATTCTGAGAGATAGCTTGTATGGATATTCGGCAATTGAACGCACTTGTAGCTGTAGTCGATCACGGTACTTTTAGTGCTGCAGCGAACGCACTCCATACTGTCCAGTCAAACGTATCTACTCATATCCTTCGATTAGAGCGCGAATTGAATGTCTCACTCATTGATCGCACTTCAGGAACTTTAACGGAAGAAGGAGTTCTGGTCGTTGAACGTGCAAGAAGAATACAAACAGAACTTGAAGCAATAGCACTAGACGTTACAGCACTTCACTCTGAAGTCTCGGGAGTGGTCAAGCTTGGTCTAATCGGAACCACTGGACGTTGGCTATCACCAAAGCTCTTGGATTCCATAAGCAAAAGTCACCCCAGAGTAACGGTTCAGATTGTCGATGCAACAACTAGCAGCTTAATACCTCTCGTAGTTCAGGGAAATGTCGATGGGGCTGTCGTAAATCTTCCAATATCTCATCCTGATATTGTCATAGAGCCACTTTTTGAGGAAGAGCCAATGCTAGTAGCACCCCAAAACCACCCACTCGCAAATTTTGACAAGATATTACCTGAACATCTCGCAGCTTACCCCCTGCTTCTAAATCCCAAAGGAGTTCCTTTCCGAGATAGCCTTGATCTAGACCTCGCGAAAGAAAACATCACCTTAACTGCCAAAGCTGAGGTTGACGGAATGAGGCTTCTTGCTTCGTTAGCAGCAGATGGGTTCGGCGCCGCGGTACTTCCTGCTACTGCAGCTCAAGGAAGCGAAAAGTGGAAACGAATTCCATTACCAGGTTTCACAAGACGAGTGGTGGGCTTCGCAGTAAACAGACGAGTCCCGCTGTCTGCCACTGCCCGCGCTGTCCGCGACACTCTCAAAAAAACAATTGGTGATTACGGGTCAGATCAAGATGGCATATTCATGGCAGGTTAAATCCGCTATTCATCCTATTTACCAGACTAAAGACACTAAGATCATATTGTGAGCTCGGAAACTACCACATCAGTCGAACTACTGGCACAGCTTTCTACCAGCTCTAAAGTAAATCTCCATAAACGAGAATCAGGCGACTATATAAGTGTGCAAATTGGATCCCAATCTGAACCTATTGCGTTAAGCGGAAATGACGGCTTAAAGCTAGCATCCGGAGCCAAAGCCGCTTTCGATCACCAAATCCCGCTAATTATTCACTTGAATTCCACCGGCGCTCCTCCTGACTCTGGCGTGGAGGCACTATATGGATGGGGATCGGCAGCCAAGGAACTAACAAGATGTTCCGGTGTTATCCCTACGATAATTTGCGTCCATCAGACAGCTGTCGCTGGCTCTGCCCTACTTTTAGGCCTCGTTGATTTCGTTATCATGGTACAAGACTCATTTACATATGTAAGCGGCCCCAGAATGGTTCATGAGTTTACCGGAGTTCCAGTGGATCAAGACACTCTTGGAGGATCCGCAAAACATGCTCAAACATCCGGAGTTGCATCTTTCGTTGTGCCTGACGGAAATTCGGCCATTGAGCTAATAGATGAGATATTGTCCCTTCTTCCTGAGAACTCTTCATCGTTACCGAGGCATATTCCATCAAGCGACCCAACAGAACGTGATCTAGACGGAATAGAAAACACCATCCCTGAATCCGCTACAGGAAGCTACGACGTCAGAGATATTCTGAGAGAAGTTTTCGACGATGGAATCCTCACAGAAATACGCAAAGAGTGGGCTACAAACCTTGTCACAGCTTTTGCTACGATAGGAGGGCACCCAGTTGGCATCGTAGCGAATCAACCGCAATCACTTGCCGGAACGTTGAATATAGCAGCATCCCAAAAAGGAGCTAGATTCGTTAGTTTCTGTGATGCATTTAATCTCCCTATCATCACTTTCGTAGATACTCCAGGGTTCCAGCCAGGTAAAGACCTCGAATGGCGAGGAATGATCCGCCATGGAGCTCAATTGGCTTTCGCTTACGCCCAAGCTACGACCCCGAGAATATGCATAACCCTCCGCAAAAGCTATGGAGGTGCCTATATCGTCATGGACAGTAAATACATGGGCAATGACCTCTCCATTTCTTGGCCATCTGCTGAAATTGCAGTAATGGGAGCAAAAGGAGCTGTAGAGATCCTACATCGGAATGCAGCACCTGAAGAAAGATCCATACTTGAAGCAGAGTATGACGACCGACTCCTAAACCCATACATCGCAGCAGAGAGAGGATCTGTCGATATTGTTATCAAACCGTCAGAAACTCGAAGAAAAGTATTCGCTGCCCTTCAGCCGCTTCTAACAAAGAGAGAGAAACTGAAAAAACGGGTTCATGCCAACACACCCCTGTAATCCAAACAGTATTGAAATAGTCAATTTAGCCGGCGAAAGAGAGCCTATTTCCCGATACAATGACTTCTGATCAACTCTTGGAGCATTCATTGTCAGACTCAATCACCATCACCGATAACCGATCTGGAGAGTCTATTGAGATACCAATTGTGGATGGAGGAATTGACTCCAGCTCATGGACCAAGTTACTTCCGGGACTTTGGTTCAAAGATGAAGGTTTTGCTGCGACCGCAGTCACAAACAGCTCAATAACATTTATCGATGGTGCTGCTGGCAGGCTTGAATATCGGGGCTACCCAATAGAAGACCTAGCAAACAACTCTTCCTTTCTTGAAGTTGCTTTCCTTCTACTTAACGGCGACTTGCCAAATCAAATGCAATTGTCTTCATGGGAAGAGACTATTAGTGAGGCCTCAGACCTAGACCCAAATCATCACGATTTACTTTTGCAAGCATTTCAAAAAGACTCTCACCCTATGGGCATGTTAACTTCCGCACTTGCCGCACTATCGTCCATGTACCCTGACTCTCGCAACGTAGAGGATCCTCAAATTCGTTCAAAACACACTGTGAATCTAATCGCCAAGATACCTTCAATAGCGGCAGCAGCTGAGAATTTTCGAAATGGAAGGACTACCCAGCCATTCAGGCAAGACCTCAGTTACACAGAAAACTTTCTTGCAGCGATTTATGCGAATGGTGATGTCGAATACGCACCTGATCCCACCTTTACAAAGGCTTTAGAACAACTCTTCATCCTTCATGCTGATCACGAGCAAAACTGCTCTACAACAGCAGTCCGTGTAGTTGGATCTGCTCATGCAGACCCCTACTCAGCTATAGCGGCTGGAAGTGCTGCGTTGTCTGGCCCTAGACATGGTGGAGCTAACGAAGCTGTTATTAATATGCTTGACCGAATAGAAACTTTAGACAATGTTGATGCTTTCGTCGACTCTGTAAAGAATGGAGATGACCTTCTTTGGGGTTTTGGACATCGCGTTTACAAAAACTACGACCCAAGAGCTCAAATTATTAAAGATACTGCACATCAGATCTTTGAAATAACTGGCAAAAATCCCAAATTGGACATTGCTCTAAAATTAGAGGAGACAGCTCTTGCAGATGAATACTTCATTAGCCGAAAGCTCTACCCGAATGTTGACTTCTATAGCGGGCTAATATACCAGGCGATGGGATTCCCTGTGAAGATGTTTACTGTTCTCTTTGCAATAGCAAGAACTTCAGGATGGCTTTCACACTGGAACGAAATGCTTGAAAGAAACACACGAATAGCAAGGCCAAGACAGCTCTACATTGGGAACGCAACTCGGGACTTTACTTCCATTCAAGACCGATAAGATTCAAGTTCTCTTTTCAATATCTCTATACGCTGACATTAATGAAGCTCCGACTATAGCTGCAGTTTCAGAACGAAGTACCTGCTGACTAAGTGACACCTTCGGCAAATTCAATGAATCTTCAGCAGGTGACCATCCGCCTTCGGGGCCTATAGCCAAGCATTTACAACTACTAGTAATTCGATCACCATTGTAGTCAGCCATTGCCATTCCAGAGATCTGCGCAACATCATTAAACGACGATAAGAAACTTAGTTTCGGCAGCCAGATACCCTTAGATTGTTCAAGGGCAGACTGAATAATCCGATTTAGGCGTTGCTCATTCTTTGACTGCTTCGACTCATCCCATATCGGCACGGAATTCTCGGACGCGAATAATATAAGTTCATCTACGCCTATTTCGGTTAGTTTCTGAACTGTAAGATCCAGTTTTCCTGACTTCGTTAGCGATACAGCAACAGTTAGAGCAGGCTCTCGCTTCTCTGAATAATGCACATCATCTATATTCTCGAGCGATTGTCCAATAAAACGAAATATGCTCCAAGCCCCCTTTCCGTCTGTTGCAGTAACTTTAGTACCGATTTTAATTCGACGAACGTTTGTTAAATGATGCTGTTTCTCTTCACTCAACTCTGGTTTCTCTATGTCATCGACAAGTATGTGCGCCTGACTTATAGCCATGGATTCATGAATATGTAGATCGCTCATATTATCGGCGCTTACGACTTCTGGGCTTTTTCTCAGAAGTAGGCTCATCACGAAGTTGAGCCAGATCCATCAGCAACTCTTTCTCTTCCTTGGATAAATCTAATGGAGTGTCAACAATGACTGTGACAATTAAGTCTCCGCGACCTCTCCGTTGCAATCTGGGAACACCTCGTCCACGGAATCGAATACGTTCCCCTGTTTTCGTTCCAGCAGGGATCTGAAGACGTTCAGTACTATCGATAGTTGAATACTCCAGTGATGCTCCTAGCGCAGCCTGTGTAACAGGAATCCACAGCTCTTCATATAGATCATCATTTACACGTTCGAATCGTTCATGTTCACTAACCTGATAACGAACATGTATATCTCCATTTCCACCACCCCTCGGACCTGCATGGCCCATGCCTGACAATCTTTGAGTCACACCTGTAGTAATTCCCACGGGAATGCCAACTGTGAATCTTTTTTTCTTTCTTTCGATACCTGCACCATTACATTTCTTACAAGGGTCAACGATGATGGAGCCATACCCTTGACATGACCGGCACTCTACGGTTGACATCATTTGACCCAATAAACTTTGGCGTACTTCTTGCACAATGCCCTGCCCACCGCATGCTGAGCATACTTCTGGTTCGCTCTCACCTCTTGAACCAGTTGCTTGACAGCCTTCACAAGCAGCTGAAACATCAATCTCGAAAGTCGTTTCCCCACCTAACACTACTTCTTCTAAGGAAACATTAACCAGGATCTCTGCGTCGCTACCTCTAGGTGGGCCACTCTGTTGAAAATTTGAACTTCCAAATGGGCTACTGCTCCCAAAGAAAGCCTCAAATATATCGGAAATGCCTCCTGCGCCCTGAAATCCTGATTGCTGCGCTCCTCCAATGACACCAAATTGATCATATTGTTGACGCTGCCTCTCATCGCTTAAAACCTCATAAGCATGAGCGACCTCCTTAAAGTTTTTTTCAGCCTCCTTATCCCCCGGATTAGCGTCAGGATGATATTTTCGGGCAAGGGCTCTGTAGGCTTTTTTAATTTCGTCCTGAGTGGCTGATCGAGATAAGCCCAGAATTTCATAGAGATCCGCACTCATTTGGAATCTTCCTCAACACTAATTTGCAGCATCATCAAATCTCTCAGGTTCTCATTCTTGGCTAGTCACCTAGTTTAAGGGCAGAAATGAAAGCTTCTTGAGGAACATCTACTCTCCCAATAGATTTCATCTTCTTTTTTCCCTCTTTCTGCTTCTTAAGCAACTTGTTCTTTCGAGTCACATCACCACCGTAAAGTTTTGCAGTAACGTCCTTCCGATATGCTTTTACAGTTTCTCTAGCTATTATTTTGCTCGAGATAGCTGCTTGAATCGGCACATCAAATTGTTGTCGCGGTATTAACTCTTTCAGCTTCTTACTCATCTGTTGTCCATATTCGTATGCCTTAGAACGGTGAACAATTGAACTGAATGCGTCCACGGATTCTCCTTGTAGCAGAATGTCTACCTTTACCAAATCCGATACTGCATATCCATCATTGTCATAGTCCATACTTGCATACCCCTGTGTGCGGCTTTTCATTTGATCAAAAAAATCCATTACTACTTCCGCTAATGGCATCCGATAGACTAGCTCCACTCTTTCCGGAGATATGTATTCCATTTTTTCCAAACTTCCTCTTCGCGTTTGACATAAATCCATCAAAGATCCCGTATACGAGCTTGGGGTTATTATTGAAGCCCGAAGATATGGCTCTTCAATAGAATCGAGTAAGTTTTGTTGAGGGACGTCACTGGGATTGTCCACATGAATCACCTCGCCGTTGGAGAGCGTAATTCTGTATTCGACTGAAGGTGCAGTGGAAATTAAACTGAGACCAAACTCTCTTTCTAACCTCTCACGCACAATTTCCATGTGCAATAAACCTAGGAAACCACAACGAAATCCAAAACCGAGCGCTCCAGAAGTTTCAGGCTCGTATGTAAAGCTTGAGTCATTAAGTCGAAGTTTCTCTAACGCATCTCGCAAACTCGGATATTCGTCACCGTCGATTGGGTACAAGCCACTAAAAACCATTGGTTTGGGTTCACGATAACCCTCTAAAGGTGCCTCGGCTTTAGCCTGAAGTTCGGTAATTGTTTCACCAGCGCGTGCATCTCCAACGTCCTTGATTCCTGCAATAAGATACCCAACTTCTCCAGCCGATAGCGTTTCGACAGGTGTAGAGTCTGGTTTTCGTATACCTATCTCCTCGACACCAGATGATTTCCCCACTTGCATGAAATAAAGCTTGCTATCGGTCGATAATTTTCCATTCATTACTCGAATTGAGCTCACCACTCCCCTGTACTGGTCATAATGACTATCGAAAATCAGTGCTTGAAGTGGGCTATCGACATTCCCGCTAGGTGGAGGAACCCGATCGACAACCCAATCTAAGAGTTCCGATACGCCTTCCCCAGTTTTTGCACTTAACCGAAGGATTTCATCTGCAGGGATTCCGAGCACCTGCTCTATCTCACTGGCACATGCTTCAGGTTCAGCTGCCGGAAGGTCAATCTTGTTCAGGGCAGCTACAATCTCTAAATCGTTCTCTAAGGCTAAGTATGTATTGGCAAGAGTCTGGGCCTCTATACCTTGTGCCGCATCGACAAGAAGGATGACGCCTTCGCAAGCCGCCAATGAACGAGATACCTCATAACCAAAATCGACATGGCCTGGAGTATCTATCAAATTTATCGTTATAGGTCCATGTTGAAGCGAAACGCTTTGAAGCTTTATGGTGATACCCCGCTCACGTTCGAGGTCCATCGAATCTAAATACTGCTCCCTCATTTCGCGAGGATCCACCGCTCCGCATATTTCTAACATCCGGTCAGCAAGGGTAGATTTCCCGTGATCTATATGAGCGATTATCGCTATATTGCGAATATTTGACTGTTCTATCATTACTTTTACTGTATGTGTCCGATTTTTATGCTGCTTGGGTAGCATACGAGATAACTAGTGATCGTGGGTGCCTCTAGGGGTAACTTCTATTAATTCAATCTGAAGGTCAGGAAATGGCAAACATTAAAAGTCAAATTAAACGCAACAGGCAAAATGAGAAACGCCGTGCCCGAAATAAAGCAATCCGTTCTGAAGTTAATTCCCGTGTCAAAAGCACCCTTCAATCCGCTGATTCAGGCGAGGGCGATGAAGAAGCACTTCGAATTGCTATAAAGAAAATCGATAAGGCCGCAAGAAAGAATATTCTTCATAAAAATACAGCGGCTAGGAAAAAAAGCCGATTAACCAAACGTTATAACGATCTGACTAGTTGAGCTAAGCGAGATAGAGATAAGAAAGCCTCGCAACCAGTACTTCAAGAATAATGTCTCCAGCCAGACCTGATTGCCCGCGTAAAGCTAGGTCGGCGTCAGATAAAAGGCTGATCGCCTTCTTAGACTGAGAGTTCCCTAACTTTCGAGCATCTTGAAGTGATTTCCCTGCACGGAATGAAGAGCCTTTATCACCCAAAAGATGTGCAGCTTCTTCAGCGTTACGAATTTCCAAACCAGCAAGACGAAGAATGCGACTAAAATGGCCGTGAAGAATGGCAAGAATCTGCATTTCATGGCGACCTCCAGCCTGACGGAGCCTCTTGAGCTTCTGAAGTGCTTCGGCAGCGTTCCCACTCGCTATAGCATCTGTTAGCTCCCATGGAGGCACTCCCCCTGCTGCCCCCAAATAGGGAGCAGCCTCTTCGAGTGTTACTAGAGTGTCTTGACCAAAAACAGACTTCAAAGTCGCTAAAACACCTTGCACACTCGCCACGTCCTCTCCGGCATTCTCTGTAAGAGCCTGAATAGCAGCTTTATCTAATAAAACTCCACTCTGTGCAACTTGATCTCGAATCCACGTTCCTGTTTTTCGACCAACACGGGTATCAATAACTTCGCCACTTCGCTGGACTACTTCCAAAAGAGATTTCGGAATTTGTCCCAAACGCTGCTGACTAGGACCCTTTTCCCAGACTAGGACTAGTCTGGTTGTCTCTAAAGGGGCCTCTAAATAACCCAACAGAGGTTCAATCATCTGCTTCTTTGAAAACGCCCCCATATGTCTACCGACCACTACTCGTGAATCAGTTAAAAATGGAATAGTTTGTGCAGCTGTGAGTAAGGAATCCAATGAATAGTCCCCGCTCTCATCACGATGATTAACTTCATTGACTTCCTCAATCGCCAAATCTCGGTTATCACCTTTAAGCAGTTGTTCGGTTAAATCTTTAAGGGCATTTCCAATTAGGGTCGGGTCATCCCCCCTAATTAAGTATGCGGACGCAAAGTTAGCCATGGTTAACGATACATCAGTTTCAAATGTCCAGAGGGAGAAGAATTAGTATATTTCTCTCGATAATTTCTGACGGTAAGTTTTCGTCTCACTATTTTCTGGCCCTAAAACGTCCAGCAGATCTACAAATTCTTCGCGAGCGCTCTCATCACTCTTCACGATTTTAAGCAAGGCATCCAGACGCTCCAGTATTTCTGCTTGTGACCTATCACCGGTTCGTGCTTGGGCTGCAATGTGTCGAGTCTCAGGTGACTCCGGGATTCTTTTTAAGAGAGCAAGAGCTTCTTCGCTTCTACCACTCTCTACATAGATCTTTGCAAGCCTAGTAACCGCTTCTTCATGATCCGGGAAAGCTTGCAAAACCTCTTCGAGAGATTGCTCACTCCCCTCTTCCAGCAGATTGGTCAGTATCTCATCTTGCGGGCTGGGAAGAAGTCCTTCGATGAAGGCCGCTACTTCTGCTTCCCCTTTCGCACCAACGAAAGCATCAGCGACCTCTCCATTATTGATTCCGAATACGGCTGGAATGCTTTGGATTTGAAAACTTTGGGCAATCTGAGGGTTCTCGTCAATATTGACTTTAACCAACTCAACCTTTCCTTCTGTCGCCCCGATAACTTTCTCAAGAATCGGCCCGAGCGCTTTACAAGGCTGGCACCAGGGGGCCCATAAATCTACAACGACTGGGACTGTTTTGGATCGCTCCATAACGTCGACTGCAAAAGTTTCGTCTGTTACATCCTTCAAGATAGTAAATACTTTCTCTCAAATTCTTTAGATTTACTCATTCTGTCCTCGTGTAATCTCTAACTTCTTTTCTTCAACTTTAGAAACACTTTTCAACATTTACGTTAAGTTTCTGTGGAGCTAAGGGGAATTGAACCCCTGACCTCTTCCATGCCATGGAAGCGCTCTACCAACTGAGCTATAGCCCCTTGCGAAGGTACTGTATCCAACTTTT
>PBPU01000097.1 GCA_002724825.1 Acidimicrobiaceae bacterium | reverse complement strand
TTCATTGGGCTAATCAAGTCATGTCCGTTAGCTTTTCCGTGTTTGAACATAAGTTGATCCAAGGTTGAGCTTTGCTGGTGTAAAACTCTATAGCGGGCTCTAGCCAAGAACTATCGTCAAGCGTTGTGTAACTTACTCCGACTCCAACACCGCCCTCTAACTCAACCATTATCCTCGTTCCACAAATTGGACAGAAATTTCGAGTAATACCGTTACCACTGTCGGCTTTCACCCTGTAACTTTTAAGTTCGCCACTTACTTTTATCGAGCCTTCTGGGACTAGAACACCGGTTATGAATGCTGACCCCGCAATTTTTTGACAGTCCCCACAATGACAGTTAACCACGGTTATTGGCTCCTTCGAACAAACGTAACGCACAGCACCACAATGACATCCACCTTCAAAAGGAATAGGCATAAGTTTCTCCTAGTTTATATTCATAACCAGAACATACTATAGATATCGGCTAAAAAATAAGCATCATTGTCTTAATAGTTCAAAAAGGGCTTGGTCTATAAATGCATCATCTTCATCATTGCTAAATCCTGGCCCTCCAGCTCCATGTCCATAGACTGATTCTATGACTCTCAATTCTGCATTAGGCATTTTGGAAACTTCAAAAGCATTATCCTCGGGAGGAAAATACATGTCTGTACGTCCAGGCATGACAATCGCTGGGCATGTAATAGAAGAGAGTGCTTTGGTCAGATTTCCTTCAAATTTTGAGTGCTTGCTGACATCGGCTCTCTGCCAAGTGTCTAGCATCGCTAATAAATTATTAGCATCGTTTTTAGGAGTAAAAAGTGAATGCCAAGCATCGAGAAACTCAGCTGTATCTTTAAAATTTTCTCCCAACCATGAAAGATGAAGCCTCTCTCTGTAGAATTCTTTGGAAAATGCCCATCCAGCATAAATTGTTGAAAAAGCCCTTAAACCGGTTTCTGGAGCTGTTTCGTAGTTTCCCTCGTTAAATAAAGGGTCCGTTGTAAGTGCTTTTTTAAGACTTTCGAGAAAAAGCCAATTATGGGTGGATGTAACAGAGCTGCCGCAAATTGGGGCAATTGCACTGACATATTCTGGATAAAGTGCACCCCAGTGAAAGGCTTGTTGAGCACTCATCGAAAATCCAACAAAAAGTTTTATTTTGGTGATACTGAAATGTTCAGTTAATAACCGATGTTGGGCTTCTACATTATCATAGGGCGTTATCGCTGGAAACTGACTCTGATTATTGGCATATTCCTGATGACTGGGTGATGTGGAAAATCCATTGCCAAACATATCAGGTACAATTATAAAGTACTTCTCTGGGTCTAACGCTCGACCGGATCCTATCGCTTGCCTAACATCTTCATGATTCCCAGAATACCAAGTCGGATAGACAATTACATTTGATTTAGTTTCATCGAGACTTCCATGTGTCTCATAGGATAAAACGGCATCCCTTAGAATTTCTCCGGATTGCAAAATAAAATCGCCTAGTTTAAATGTCCCTGATTTCATTAGGTTCTCCTTATAATGTTAAGTGTAATTAAGACCAAATTATTCGACGTGTTTTGCTTAATGAATCTAATTTCATTACAGGAATTATTATGAGTGCGACACTGATAAGCAGAATAGCCAAAGATGCCAATATAACTCGTTCGTAGTTATTTTCTTCTACTAGAAATGCTGCAAGTCCTGGTCCGGCAAACAATCCGAGAGTACTCGCAAAAGCGGCTAAGGTCGCTGTTCTTCCCTCATTATCTAGTTCTGAGATAAGTCCTAGGGTATAAGAAATACCAATGTTAAAAGCGATGCCCCAGGTAACGTTTCCAATCAAGAAATATGCAGAGTTCGGAACTAACAGTAAACCAATTGAGACTATTTGAGCACTGGAAGCAAGAATTATTGGTAAAGCTCGACCGCTTCTTAAAGACCACCAGGTAACGAATAACGCTGCAGGTCCGCCAATCCATAATCCCATGGCTACGCTGGTTCCTGTGAATCCAATATTAAAATTATGATTAATTCCTAGTTCAATGACGTAAGCAAAAGCAGCAAATTGTCCCATTTGAAATGCGAATAGGCTGGCGAGACCTAATCCAATTATTAGGTTATTGGCGCGACTTTGATTTTTGGTTTCAACGAGCGAGTCTTTAGCTAACGTCTTTTTCCTCAATAAGGGACTGAGGAGGAGTCCAATAACTGAAAAAACAACTAACGGAAGCCAAACAACTATTACTCCAGCCGATTCAATTTGTGGGGTAATTAATTGAATCAGAATTCCACCTGACAGGAGTTGCATTGTGTATGACAGCGCTTGAATTCGTTCTGGACCGCTTGTTTGCGCAATTGCAGCGTAAGCTATCCCCATGAGTGCTCCAGCTGCCATCCCATAAATAAATCTCACAGAAAACAAAAGGAAGGATTGGGTTACTGAAATTGAAAATAGATCTAGAACTATAAGAATAGAAAGTAAAAAAACTGCTGCACGAAACCAGTTGAATCTCTGCAGATAAAAACTAATTATTAACGCGCCCAATGCATTTCCCAACATGTTTATGGAAATGATATTACCGGCATCTCGCGTTGAGAAAATAGGATTTTGTACATATGCACTAACTATTGTTGGGCTAATGTTCGCTACCATCACCCCTATGCCAGCCATAAAAGCTAGACCTAAGCCAGAAGAAAAAAAACTATCTTGTTTTATTTTCATACCAGAAAAGACTATAGATATCGGTTAATGAGGAAGCGTGCAGCATCTATAAGAGCTTTTGATTTATATTGAAAAGACGTAGCGTTTGAAGCACCACGTCTTAACAAGTTTTATTTTAGCTAGGCTTTGTAATTTGTTCCTTTGAAAGTTAGTTCAGCAAGGCTAATCTCTCCCTCCAAACGAATATTTCCGTCCAAGCTGTCCCAACCCGTCATAGATGTTTTCCAGATATTTCCACCTGATGCTTCCCAAGTACCATCAAAGTATCCCATAGCACGATCTCCGTTCGGAAGAAACGCTTCTCCTTGCCAACTGCATGTTCCACTGGTTGCATTCGGGTTGTTCATATCATGCTCTACTGTTAGTGTTCCAAAGCCAGCTCCATAGTGCTCTATATCTCCATCAGTTTTCCAGTTTGATACCGCTCTAAGGCCTTTATCTCCAACACGTTCGTAAGATGTACTCACATGATGCAATATCCAATCGGCTATCTTTTCACTCATAATTATTCTCCTATTAATTTAGTTAAAAGAATTTTTTCTAATATCTTTAAGTCAGATAAATTTTGACGTTCAATTTAGCTATTGATTTGTCCAGACCTTTACAGTGTTCACCATATTTATGGAGTATATCGATGAGATGCCATTAACTGCTCTCTGAAAAGAAGCCATTCCAGGGCGTTCAGAGTTCCTTACTGATAATAGAGTGGAAAAATTATTAGCTTGGTATGATATTAGATGCGAGCCAGTAGCATCACCGCGACCTATAATTCGCCAAAGGCTTGCGTTGACGTCCCAATCTGCAGAATCAGCATCTACAAGCTTTTGCCACTCAGCGGCAAAAGAGGCCTCATCTGTCACATCGACAACGAGCCATCTTGAAGCATATAAGTCACTGGTAACCGCGTCTGAATTTCCATTTGTGAGGCCCGTGGGTTCAAACATCACATTCAAGACTGTTGAGGACGCTGCTCCAAGCTCGGAAATCAATTTTGCCCAATCTTCGGATAGAGAATTCCTTAAAAAAGCCTCATCCATTCCCTCGACTGTTGGGTAGAAAACAGCGAGATTATGGGTAGCGGGTGAGTTTCCGTTAGCTATGTACTGGGACAATATGGCGGTTCCAGGAATGGATTGCCCGGTTTGCGAAGCTGTGTACTCATCCATCGCTGAAATAAGCCTTGCGGGATCGGTTACCTGTATGTCAAACCCTAGTGCGATTTGAGCACTGCTATGTGCCGAAAAAAGAAGTGTTGCGATTGCTACTATGAAGCTCTGTAAATTAATTTTCATGGTCTTGTTCCTGTTTGTAATGCCAATAAAATTTAGAGTAATAGCCAAACTTTACACGAATGTTACGATCCTTTGCTTACTTTTTGTTTATATAATCACCAGATGATTTATTTCATCTCAAAACTAATGCAGAAGGGATAATTAATTCATCTCATAAACTGAGGTATCAATAAATTTGCCGTATGCTGACATTTTTCTTAAATAGAGTAAGGGGGTTTCATGAAAAACTACGGTAAATTAATTTCAGCAACCGCGTTTTTGCTAACAATAACATTGACTCAAAAAACTTTTGCAGACGATGTGGAAGATGTCGAGGCAGTAGTATATCAATATGGTGCACTGGAAGATGATCTTGCTGCACAAGCTGAATTGATGACATCCGATAGAATACATATCGCAAACGGCAACCGTCAAACAGACCAGGCTCGAAATGCGATGATTCAGATTGCAAATCGAACTCGTCAAGAAGAGTTAAATGGAGGTAAAACTACATTTTTAACCTCAATAGAGGATGTTGAGATTTCGATTTTTGACGACGTTGCTATCGCTAGTTTTAAGCAATGGTGGAATATACTGCCTGCTAAACAAGCAAATACTGTGGGCGCACCTCAATGGGTTACTTTAGTTTTGGTTAAAGAAGGCTCAGACTGGTTGATTAAGCATACGCATCAATCTCAAGTTCGAGGAAATTAACTATTTTGGACATTAATGCCGCGTTAGCTATCAGTTCGGAATGGGTTGAAATTCAGATATCAGTTGATTCTCAATCATATGTAAGAGCAACTCTGAAGTCTTCAGGAATAGCTCAGATGGCTGGGTCCTATTAGATTTTAAAATTCGGAAAATGAGTGCTCGAACGAAAAAAATTTCCTTGGAGTGCTTATTTTTCGATTAGCAAGACGGATTGCATACCCAGAAGATACTATAGATATCGGCTAACAAGGAAGGTTGATATCAACTAGGTAGTGGTTGGCGTAACTGGTGTGAATTCTTTTACAGAAATATTTTGCCTAACAAACCAGACGATATGCACTCGGTAAGCTGTGCGCGTAAATCCATTATTGCTTTTCTTTTGTCTGAAGACTACTTTAAGCGAGAGAACTGACAGTGCTAAAAGAAAATAACCCCTTGGCCAGTAGGTAGTTCCAAAATATCAAGATTATACTTATTGGCAATCTCATCTAAAGCAACTTTTTGCTCGGAATATCCCCACCATCCATAGTCATCTAAAACAATACATCCACCTTTCGACATGCGTGGAGTCAAATACTCCAAACAAAATGATTCGGGCTCGGCGTTATTCAAATCAATATGAGCAAAAGAAATATTGTTCAGCTTTAATGTAGGAAGAACCTTGACTACGTTTCCTTGTGTTACTTCGACAAAATTATAGTTCTTAAACCTATCGCGTACTTCTTGAAAAAGGTCTGGTTGTAACAATTTTTTAATTTCTACATGAGCATCACCTTGCTCCCATTTGAATAAATCTATTAAGTAATATCTACGCTCTTTAAAGCTCTCCGCAAACTTTTGGGATAAATAATATGCTGTGTCTCCCGCCAAGACTCCTAATTCCAGAACATCTCCCTCTACCTTTAGAGATTTTTTAAGTAGAAAGTCCAAAACATAAGTACGCCATATAATGGCTTTTGCCATTTTGTTCGTCTCTGGACTATCGAGATATTCAAGATATTTGCTATCTCTCAACATGGAATAATTCTTATTCCATAGAATCATGTTATCTGAATTCCACAGGGTCGCACCTTTACAGGAAATAGAATCCTTAATCAGATCTATGCCTTTAAGAAACTTTTCCTTGTCTACAATATTAAAGTGAGCTCCTTCTGCCTTAAGGGCCGGAATTTTCGACATGTAGTAATTCTCCTTCTCTCGTCATTCGGACTTAATCATCAAGTTCATTAGCTGATCGGGTTATACCACTGCCCGTCGGATTCATTGGCTGTTTGCGTGCCCCTAGAACTAATTCCGGGAATATACATAAATATTTCTTGGCTTTCAGGATTCATAAAACCACCTAAAGGTCGTTTTGTGGTATTCAAGTCCACTCACCAACTTCGCCAACATCATCCCCACCAGTTTGAAGTCGAATCTCTCCGCAGCTAACCAGAACGAGTGTTAATAAAATAGTGAATATTATCTTCATTTTTTAAATCCAATTTTTTTTAAAACTCACTAATAAATATCGGCTAGGCAACTATCAATATTAAGACAGGCAAAAGGATGCCCCCGCCCTTATGTTTCGGGGGGGTTAAAGTT
>PBPU01000102.1 GCA_002724825.1 Acidimicrobiaceae bacterium | reverse complement strand
TTAATCTGCTGATTGGAGGAAGAACACCAAAGGCATCACAGGTCAAAAACACCACATTCTGTGGATGTCCGGCCATGGAATATGGCGTACGATTTTCGATGAATTCGATCGGGTAAGATCCTCTAGTATTCGCAGTGAGAGAGTCATCGGTAAAATCCGGAATTCCTTCACCGTCGACAATGATGTTTTCTAAAATGGAACCGGGCAATCGGGTAGTTGCAAAAATCGCTGGCTCATCTTCTTCGGATAAATCGATGAGTTTCGCATAGCATCCACCTTCAAAGTTGAATACACCTTTAGCCGACCATCCGTGTTCATCATCGCCAACTAATGCTCGATTGGGGTCTGCTGAAAGGGTCGTCTTGCCTGTTCCTGACAAACCGAAGAATACGGCCGTGTTTTCTCCTGTCGTATTGGAAGAGCAATGCATGGGAAGATGACCACGTTCTGGTAACAGATGATTCATGATTGAGAAAATTGATTTCTTGATTTCGCCAGCATACTCAGTTCCTCCGATAATGACGGTTTTTTCTTCAAACGAGATCATTACAAACACATGTGAATTGGTGCCATCAGCATCAGGATCTGCATGAAAATGAGGTGCATGTAAAATCGTGAATTCAGGTACATGTGATTCGATTTCAGCGACACTAGGCCGGACAAACATATTGCGTGCAAAGGCCGCATGCCATGCATTTTCAGTGACCACTCGAATTGGCAAACGCTCAGTAGGGTCCGCACCACAGTATAGGTCTTGGATGTACAATTCATCTCTTGCGGACAAATAATCGCGCACTTTGGAACTTAACTTGCGATAAATTTCCGGAGTGGTTGGGACGTTGACATCGCCCCACCAAATATCACGAGTCAGTGAATCGTTCTCATCATCCTTGACCACGAATTTGTCATTTGGAGAGCGCCCTGTTCGCTCTCCAGTTTCCGCCATCAATACACCATGTGCGGTTAACTTTCCTTCACCTCGACGAATCGCAGAATCATACAATGCTTGCCACTCAAGATTCCAAAAAAGTGTACCCTTTGGATTCAATCCATGATGGTGGAGACCATGCTCTCCATGCCGGTCAGCGCAACCGACAACCGGTAAGGCCATACCGGCTCCGCCCCACTGACCATTATAGTGCATTTCGGAAGGTTGAACCTGTTGTTTGACCACCCATAAGGGTCTTACAGACCCTCACCTACACTGTCAAATTGGGGGCGAGTCTTATTCGACGCACCGTCTGCATAGATGCATGGCGGAGGACAAAGACGGAGTCGAGAAACCCTCCTCCAAGGACAGGGTGATTGATTCTCGCTCGTTCCAATTGGGCGGTGGCGTCGACCTTGATGCGTTCATTTCCCCAGACGCATTTGCCGAAGCGAAGCGGCCCGCACTCCCCGGAGGTTCACCCACGGATGCTACCGCTGGAATCGATTCTCAAGTATCGAAGCAGAGTGAGGATGAAGATGCAGCAATCGGTGAAATCTTTGATCCATTTGAGCGGGATTCTGGACCCAAACCTGGAGATATTCTGTCCGATGGAACCGTCTATGAGACACCAGAACTCGATACAATCACCGAGGCGGCTGTGCAAGGCGAACGACGTTTGCACTGGGCATTGATGGTGACCATGGTCTTCGTCTACAGCTTAATCGGCTGGGTAGTTGCAACCGCTCTCGAACCCTACCTTGCAACCGCAGGTCTACTTTCATTGGCCGTGATGGGTTTTGCCTTAGGGGAACGATGGGTTCCCGACAAAGGAATGCATATTCTCGGCGTAACATGGGTCATCATTTCGATGAAACTCCTGTACGGTTTGGCTCTAGATGCACATCACTGGGGGTGGATTGATACTCCACAACTTGGGATGACTTTAATCGCATTAATTGGCCTCAATATTCTTGTCGGATATCGCCATAAACATGATGCAATTATGGCACAAGCTACACTGGTTTCCTTGGCACTTGCATCCGCAGCAGGTTCTGTCGGAGGAGAGATGGGTATCGTTGTGATGATTCTACTCGCGACGATCCTTCTCCATGGGCTCGCATATCACCGACAAAGTGGCAATCTAGCCTCTCTGGGAATTGCTGCTAGTCATCTGTGGATTGGGTTGCATGCCATTCAATCAAATCCTCTCGAAATCGGTGCTCTCAAAATTCTTCCATTGGCAGACCCCATGCCTTTGTTCCTACTCGCTTTGGCAGTGACCTGTATCAACGGGTCGATGGCGGCACGTTTCTCAAAGCGTGAGAACTGGTTCAGTAAGGGCATCGCTGTGACTGGTTTGGGAACTCCTGGGTTGTGGGGTGTATCCGTAGGTTTGGAGATGATTGGTGCATTTTTGCTTCTCGCCAGTGGTCGCGATGAAACCGGTTACGCATTGGCCGTTCTCGTCTCGCTTTTGGCTGTTTATGGGGGCTCGTATTTGGTGGTCCGTGGAGTTGAACCGATGGAGGTTCTAAAGCCGCTTCTCGCGGCATTGCCAATTCTATTGCTGGCTCTAATTGTCTTGGAAACTGAACTCTTGACACTGTCCTTCATCTCGGGATACGAATCATTCGCAGTTCTCGCATCGATGGTGACCTTCTCAATCTTGATCCGCCATCAGACCAATGTCACAGACCGCGTACTATGGATGGGCAGTCTGGTTCTGATATTGTTACTCACAATCTTGATTCCGGCTGAATCGATGGCTGATGGTGGAGATGAAGGGCGCTTCTTGTTGATAGCGCTCGCTTTGGTTCACATTGCTACGGGAGTTTTGGCGTTGAAACGTACATCTCCTAGTATTGCTGGAGCGACGGTTTTGGCCCCTTGGATCTGGATGTTCGCCCACTCCCTTTGGTCATCTTCGATTGAAACCTTTTCAGCCGCAAGACCCAACATCGATACTTGGGATGTATTGATTGTTCTCGACCCACAGTATATCGCCATCTATCTGACACTTGCTGCCCTGATTCAGTACCCCATTAATCTCAGATTGGGGGATACAGGCGTAAACCTCGCAGGCAAGTTGTTGGGTGCCACTGAACTCAGCTCACGCCTTCGAGATTCGGGAATGATGCGATTGTGGAATTTAGGTCTCATATCAGGCTTGGCCGTTTGGCTGATGTTTGTCGATGCACGTGATGAGATTGGGTGGTTTGTGATTCTAGGAATCGCTTCGCTAACCGCAGTTCACATTATCGCTGAAGTCCAAGGTAGACACCAAGGAAACCCACGCTTCATTCTCATCAGTTTGGCCATTACCCTAGCCGTTTTCCAATGGAATGTCGGCGCTGACGTGTTTTGGATTCTAATCTTGAGTGTGGCTTCAATCGCGGTACTGCTTTCGAGAGGTGAAGATGGACCCAATTCTCAATTGATGAGTTTGGCCATGGGTTTGTTGACTTTGCAAATCATTCTCTTCGAACTGGATCGTGCGAATCAACAATTGCTACTGGATCCCGTACCGATTGACAGAATGCAAACTGGAATTGTGATTCTATTGGCAAGTGCCGGCCTTCTGTCGATTTATCTCCCACGCGCAAGAAATTTGGAAAAATTGCTACCACCGGCCGTAGCAGTGGTTTGTTTGCTGGCTGTACAAATTTGGGCGACATATGGTGAAGAAATGCATGTTGCAGAATTGCTGGTCGCCATCCTCATGTTTGTGGCTTCGGCGATTTATCTTGCTGCAACGGGTGAACTTCGAATGGAATTGAAACAGGTGGGTAAGCGTGAGGCGAGATTGTCCGAAATCAATCGAAGATTAGCCCTCGCCCAAGCTTTGGAGACAGGAAATCTATCGGCTGCTGTTTCTCCGAGCCCCAAGTTGCTGGCAGATGCCTCACAGCCATCTACCGGATCCGAAATGACCGTGCCTCAAGATTCCACTCCGGTTGCGCTTGATGTTCAACAAGGGGGTAAGATGTATCACTTTGCAGACGAAGATTTGGCTCGAACCGCAACCGGCGATCAGACCGGTAGACTGGCCAAATCGATGTCTCAAGCCATTTCGCGTGGCGGCATGAAAATGGACGACGCAGAGCTCTATACTCTGATTGAAAAGCAACGAAAGCGCCGAAGAAAGTCGGGAGCGCAATACAATTCTGAGGAATTGGATTTGTTGGTAGGTGACATCCAACATCGCCCCGTCATCGTGTTATCTTTCATTGCAGTCACCACCTTAGCAGCCTGTTTTGTGGCATGGATGCAAAGTGATACCAATCCAGGATTGATGCTAATGGTTAGTTTGTTCGCGCTGTCGCTAACTTGGGTTTCAAGACAACGAGCCAAGGTACACAATCTGCGGTTGCCTGATATCAATGGAATCGAAATGCCATTTTTCGTGACCATGGGCTCCCTAACTCTGATCTATCTTGTGGGCCATTTCAACGGATCAAAATATGAGCAATTGGACCTGTTTGTACTGACCTTTGGTTTGCTTGGTTTATCGGTGATTTCACTTTTCGGTCGCGAAGATTTGCCATGGCGTATTCCCAGTGCCGTGGAAAGCGTTGTGACAATGCTGGTCATTTCTCGAGTGGTTGGTTCAATGTTTGTTGAATCCGTTCCATTTGTATTCACAGTCAATCCATTGACCAGTGGTTGTACAGACACCTGTCCGACTTCAGAAATGATTGGGTGGCAATTGCCTTGGTTGTTCCACGAATTTTCCCTTCTGATTCTTGTTTTGGTTTGGGAATGGATCGAGGGCTTCCGCCGAACCCATGGAATGCCAGATCATCGAGGTGCAGCCGGTCGGGCTGGATTTGCCCTCATGGTGGTCCTGGTCTCAGCAGGACCTGCCGGAATTCTCGCGGGATTGTTGTGTATGAAACGCTCATTCAATTGGAAGCAACCGGCAGCTGTCGCCCTCTCAATTTACGCTGTATTGGGTGGTATTTTGGCCATGAATTCATGGGATTTGATTCCGATGTTTTCCGAGTTGTTTGCAGGTACAATTCTGGTCGTCGGTTTGTTGATGCTCTTAAGTCAAGCTTACACTATCTTTGCCGGTCATCCCAAATGGACTTCAGCCTGGCTTTGGAACGCTCACATTCTGCTTCCAATCGGTGTCTTTGCTGTCGCGGGCTGGTCTCCGTGGTTGGTGGTCTGCACCCTAGCGTTGTCGCTCACGACCTGGGTCGGAGGTATTCTTCAACTCCGCCGCGGAATGCGAGTCTTTGGTGCATTGGACTTGGTGCTTGCATTCTGCATTGCCTTGCTAATTCTGCAAGAAGGACTGCTCGACCCGATGATGCTGTTGTTGATGCTTGGTGCTCTCGCCATCGAGTTGGGGATTGTCGCATGGTTGGGCACTCGATACGACTTGCAACTGGCTCAAGATTGATTTTCGTCCCTCATAGAGGGACGGGAGAACGTTCAAACAGGTCGCATCCTTTGCATTGGGTGTGAGCGGCTCTTGGATTTCAGATCGACCCGCGGCAGAGGAGCATCCAGTGATTCCTCTCGGCTTGAATGAAATGACGGTCCCCAGACTCTCAATCATCGCCAGTTTCGCGACGATGTTGATGCTGCTTTTTGCCGGAATATGGATTGCCTTGGCCGCCAACACCTTCCTTTCCCAATTTGAGGATGCTTTCGCAGCGATTGACGAAAAAGAAATCCAAGTGGATGGGCGATGGACATGGGAAGCCACGCTTCTGTTTGGTGGCGGTGAAGATTCTTGCGATTCTCGAAATGGTGATTGGAACTGGCCATCGAATCTCGCCAGTCAGGATGATTTGTTCTGGTTCCCCGGCGAACTCCAATGCAGTTGGTTGCATCAAGGAGCCGGAGATTATGCACATTTAGCGATCCACAATGTCGATGAAGAAAATCCGCTACCGCTATCGATTGAAATTGATTCAGATTACATCTCTATCGACGGTGACGGTCAATCCCAATTGATTGAGATTGAGGCTGGGGATGCAATTGTGATTCCTTTGCGCTTGGAGTCTGAAATAGATGCGTTGTCATTCACGGTCGAAGTCTCCCATGCAGCACTTCCAACGGCCAGTGTTGGATTGGACGTTGAGCTTGAGCAGCACACGATTGAACGAGATCGTCATGCACGTAGCGAACATCTCGAAGTACACTACGTGGTCTGGGACGTGGATACCGGTGAGCAATTGGATGAAGGTGATTTGGGTGCTTATGCAGGCGAAGATCCACGATGTGATTCTCCCATTCCATGGGTCTGTTATATCGAAGGTTTTGGTTGGGGTCTTGTGGGGTTGGATGTGGATGATTTTGATCCTCAATTTGAATCAGGAACAACACACAATATCATTCTCCCACCGGACTTGGCATACGGAGGCCAAGATGGTCATGAACTCGAACATTCGTGGCTGCATTTTGAATTGACACTGACTCGGTTGGCCCCAGTGTAAGGTTGGGGAGTGATTACAGTGACTGCGATCCAACCTGTGGTCATGTTGGCCGATGACAATGCCCGTGCCTACGCCGAATCGTCTGCCCCGGCAAGAACGGAAGGCACATCTCCAGCTTTACACGCCACAGAAGAGATGCGAAGATTGGCCACTCCCTGGTCGGTTGCCATTGCCAAAGCCAGTTTACTCCACTCATCCGATTTGCCCCCTGGAATCATTCTCGACCCGGCTTGTGGTAGTGGAACTCAACTTGCGGCGTTGTGCACCACATTGAATCGCCCTGGATTGGGTGTGGAGTTATCCGGTGCGGTCGCTCCACTTGCCGCTGTAAACTTGGAGCGCTGCGGACAAACCAGTGATGAAGATTGGTCGGCATCGAGTCGCATTCTATGGGGCGACGGTACAGCGGCTCAATCGATATTGCAAACCTATCATCAACACATTGAGCAATACCCAAGCGTGGCTTTGTTGCACGTTGACCCTGCACGTCCTAATGATGCCCAGCAACATACGTTGGAGGAAATGCAACCACGTCTTGATGAGTTACTCAAGTCATGGGCACCATATTTGGGAACAAACCCCGCAGTCATTCTTGATGTATCCCCTCGTTTGTTGGACACGCAGCGACAAGAAATCGAAAGTATCGTTACATCGATATGGGGCGATGTAGCGATGACATGGCAATGGTTGACACAAGGACGCGGTCGTATCGATCGACTGTCACTTTGGCTCGGTGCCGCAGCTGGGCCGAGCCCCAGTCGATTGATTCGATTGACAAAGTCCGGTGAGATTCTGCGTATTGAAGGTACACCGGACATCTCAATCGCACAACCATCCAGCGTCAATATTGGAGACGGTCTCGCAATAGTCGATCCTTGCGTCATCTCCAGTGGATTGGGAGAATCTTGGAAGGCAATGTGGGCAGGGGATGAGTCTCAATGGGCAGTGACATCAGGTCGCCGACC
>PBPU01000101.1 GCA_002724825.1 Acidimicrobiaceae bacterium | reverse complement strand
TCAGTTGCGAATTTTTTAGCGTGAGCCGCAGGCAATATGGCGCTGTTGGTATCGCCGTTCTCGATGACGGTAATTGCTTTTTCTGTGAGGGCTCTTGCGGCCTCTAGCTGATTGGCTACCTTCGCCAGCTGCCAGGAAAGACCTTGGTGCTCGATTATGGGTCGGCCGAAGGTTTCTCTATCTACTGCGTATTGGACAGCTTCTCTAAGCGATGCTTCAACCATTGCGCAACACATTGTCGCAACGTAAGTGCGAGCTTCGTTGATGGTGGCCAAAGCAGCTGCGAACCCTTCCCCTGGAGGAGCTAAAAGATCTGAGTGTGGAGCGAAATAGTTGTTTAAGCGAAAGCCGCCTGTGCCGATCGCATGGCTGCCGGTTAGGTCGTACGGAGCTACTCTTTCGAACTCTTCGCTGGTGCCATCAAGGAGAAATGAGGCGATTCCTTTCGCTCTGGACCCTTGTTCTGTCTGGATATAGGCGACAATGACGGTCGAGGCTGCGGCATTGGTTATCCAAGCCTTCTCTCCAGTCAGGTTCCAGCCACCATCAACTGGAGTTGCATGGGCTGAAATCGCTGAAAAATCGCTGCCGGTAGAGGGCTCGGTTAAGGCAGTGGAGCCTAGCTTTTTGCCTCTGATAAGGTCACTCAAATAGCGTTCCCGCTGGTTAGCGCTGCCGTGACGTGCCAGCCTTGCTGCGACGTTATGTGAGTTGACCAAGCTGAATGCATAGGGCATCGACACCTCTGAAAAGGTATCTAGCACCTTCAGCTTCTGAGAAAAGCTCAGTCCAAGTCCGCCCATCTCCGGTGGGATTTCCATTCCTAGAAGCCCGAGATTGCTTGCTGAAGATATTGCGTCACTGGGAAAGGTCCTAGTTCGTTCCCAATCAATGACGTTTGGGGTAACGATTTCGTCCCGAAATTCTCGAACGTTACCGAGCAAGTCATTGAATTCTTTTTGCGGTAGTCCGTTGCTAAGAGTCATGCCTCGACCCTAGAGCCTCCCGAGGGTTTGTGAGTCCACGAGGATTGTGAAAATCTATCTCGGTACTCACGGCCTACTTGGGGGTCGCCACGGAAAATAGCGCAGCGTGTCTGCCGACCGACAGGAGTTTTGAAGCATGGATGTTCTGGAAGCAATTAAAGAGCGTAAATCGATCCGAGCTTTTAAGCCAGATCCGGTGCCCAAAGAAACGCTCTTGGAGCTCTTGGAGATTGCGCAGCGTGCACCTAGTGGTACTAACACTCAACCTTGGCACGTTTATTTGTGTGCTGGCGAAGTAAAAACTGCGATCACCAATGACGTGTTAGCAATGGCAGAGAGCGGCCAAGGTGCCAGCTATGAGGACTTCGACTACTACCCGTCGGTTTGGGAAGATATTCACAACAGCCGGCGACGAGCTGTGGGTTGGTCCCTCTATAACTTGGTTGGCATTGAAAAAGGTGATCGAGAGGGCAGCGCAAAGCAAGCTATGCGTAATTTTCTTTTCTTTGATGCGCCCGTGGGGATATTCATAACCATTGACTCGTATTTGGAGTGAGGAAACTGGGCTGACGTCGGCATGTATATACAAACTCTCATGCTCGCAGCTAAAGGACTAGGACTTGATACCTGTCCCCAAGCGGCATGGGTGCCTTACCAGGAACCTGTTATCCGTCATCTTGGTATTCCAGACAACGAGTCGTTGGTAAGCGGTATGAGCCTTGGATGGGCAGACCATGCCAAGATTGAGAGCACGCTGGTAAGTGAACGGGAGAAGATCTCTGAGGTAGCGCGCTTCGAAGGTTTCTAGCGCCGACGCTGTCGCAACCAAAGAGTGAATTGAACGAGGATTCGCCCCCGAAGCGATACCCACATCTGGTACTGAACAACCTGAATTCAGTTAGCGATTGCTCCAACAGCCCAAATAATCCAAGACCCGACAATTAATGAGATCAGAACGACCAAAATTGGAGTCCGTGCCCTAGCTCGCATGACCTAGGACCGTGTAGCTACCCACTGACCCAATCTATTCACAGCTTCAAGCGCCTCTTCGCTAGATCCAGCGAAAGAAAATCGAATAAATCGATGACCGTTAGAGGGATCAAAATCGATTCCCGGAGTTACCGCTATCCCGAGATCGTCTAACCATATTTTCGCCAATTCTTGGCTGTCATCACATAAATGGTCGACCTTTGCCCAAATGTAAAAAGCACCGTCTGCAGGTGCCAGCTGATTGATGCCGGCGAGTGGCAGACCTTTTAACAGAATGTCCCGATTCTCGGCGTAACGTCGAAGATTTGCCTCTAACTCTTCCTCACTGTCAAATGCCCCAAGCGCCGCATGCTGGGAGACAGAAGCTGCTGCTATAAAGGCGTTTTGAGCTAAACGTTCGACAGGTGACATTAAATAGTGAGGCAGGACTAGCCAGCCGACCCGCCAACCAGTCATAGAAAAATATTTGGAGAAACTATTCACAACTACCGCTTCGTCCCAATGTGATGCCGCAGTGGGGGCGGGATCTCCATAGGTGATCCCGTGATAAATCTCGTCAGAGATAAGCCTGACTTCTTCGGAGCGACACCAAGAGACCAGATCGAGCAACTCTTCCTCTAACAACATCGTGCCAGTTGGGTTTGAAGGGCTGGCGACCACTAAGCCCTGCAATGGGCCCACTGCCTCAAGATCACTGGGCGACGGCTGAAAACGTGTTTCAGGTCCAACCGGGATATCGACGACCTCAACTTCAAGAGCGCGCAAGACGTTTCGATAACACGGGTATCCAGGTGTTGGCACCGCAACACGGTCACCCGGCTCAAAACAAGCTAGAAAAGCCAAGGTGAATGCCCCACTCGCCCCAGCAGTTACCGCAATTCGAGAAGCAGGTACTTCAGCGTGATACCAATCCTGATAATGGGAACTAATTCGTTCACGCAAAGGGTCTAAACCCAGAGCAGACGTGTAGCCGAGAATTTCATTTTCAATAGCATCTGCCGCTCGTCTCCTAGCCCCGATAGGCGCGGGTGTTGAGGGTTGCCCAACTTCAAGGTGAAGGACCTCACGACCCATCTTTTCTTGCTCGGCCGCTGAACGCATTACCTCCATCACATAAAAAGGTGCAATTTCTGACCGAGTTGAAGTCTTTAATGCCATATCAGGAGTGTGGCTGGAATAACGCCCAAAGCACAGTCTTTCCGGTCCACTTCAGGTGAAATGAAATACTTCGAAAGGAAACTCCCTTTCCTTTCACCCATCGAATGAAGCATGCTGGAGTCATGGGCACAGCCTTAATGACGGATCTCTACGAACTAACCATGCTCGACGCTGCCCTGCGATCCGGGGTGGCGTCTCGTCGAGCCACGTTTGAAGTTTTTGCCAGACGACTACCTCAAGGGCGCGGTTACGGCGTTGTCGCTGGACCAGGTCGCCTCGCAGAGCAACTTGCGCTTTTCCAATTTTCACCCGACCAAATTGACTACCTTGCCGGGTTGGGTCGTTTCAGCGAGGAACTCTTGGAACACCTGGAAAGCTTCCGATTTGAAGGTGAAGTTTGGAGTTACCGCGAAGGCGACCTCTATGTCCCGGGTAGTCCTGTGCTTCGGGTTGATTGCTCCTTTGGAGCAGGCTTGCTCCTCGAAACCTTGGTGTTATCAGTTCTCAATCACGACTGTGCTGTCGCTTCCGCAGCGGCGCGTATGCACGACGCGGCCAACGGCCGACATTTAATCGAAATGGGTGGGCGGAGAACCCACGAAGAAGCAGCAGTTGCCGCAGCCAGAGCGGCATGGCTCGTCGGGTTTGACACCACGTCAAACATGGAGGCTGGAATACGTTTCGGTGTGCCAACTGCAGGAACGTCGGCGCACGCGTTCACCTTGGCACATGATGACGAAGAGGCCGCGTTTGAGGCGCAAATAGAGGCTCACGGACTCGAAACCACGCTGTTGGTCGACACCTACGAAATAGACACGGGCATCGACCGAGCGTTAGCTGCCGCCAAACGACTCGGTGGCGTCCCTGGCGCTATTCGCATCGATTCAGGCGACCTTGCGGAAGAGGCGCTACGCGCTCGAAAAAAACTGGATGATAATGGTGCAACGTCAACCCGCATCGTGGTTTCGGGAGACCTCGACGAGTACCGAATAGCGCAACTGGCAGATCACCCCATCGATGGCTACGGAGTGGGAACCCAACTGGTAGTTGGCTCAGGTCATGCTACGGCAGGCATGGTCTACAAATTGGTAGCCGTTGCGCGGAGATCAGGAACTTACGAGCCCGTCGTTCCGGTGGCAAAGTCATCCGAAGGTAAGGCCACCCGAGGAGGGGTAGTACGACCGTATCGAATTGTCGACCATGGGCAGGCAGTCGACGAAGTTCTAGTTGAGCACGATCGCCCTGGACCCTCCGATGCTCGAGCACTGCATGTCCCTCTGTTTCGTGCCTCTGGACCCGCTTACCCATACAACCTTCACGACGATCGAAGTTTCCACCTTCGGGTCCGAAATGAACTTCCGCTCTCGATGCGACAGCTTGACGCCGATCCGCTGTTTGAGGCCCGAACCATATGAGCCAGATGCCAAGTATTGGCATGGCCAATTTCTGTATTAACTAAATCTTGATAATGATTTAGGGAAGAACAAAAAATCCCTGAGAAGCACCCAACTCAAGTGTGCGTCTGACGTCAACCACTCTCGGCCCGTCGCGACGAACCACGGCCTTAATCGGTGCATTTGCCTGAATCTGATGTTCTCGATCGCCGTCAAAAGCGAGAGTCGAAGGACCGTTTAGATCGACCTCTTCACCGAGATCGATTCGTTGCACTTCAAGAACCGGAATCTGCTGATATAAGCCGGGTGCTATGGGAGCGTTGGTCAATGCTCCACCTTCTCCACACGTCACCAGGATCGCGGAATCATCTCGAGAAAGGCACACCGCATGTAAGCCAGCCACCGATGACACCCCGATCGTGTCTGGCCTTGCCGTAGAAACAAGCAACTGACGCAAGTTGTTTGGGTCAACCGGCATACGGTTTCCAACAAAATCGTTGGCGAGCGTTGCAGCATCAATAAGCGCGACGTCCTCAGAACCATCAGCCAAAGCCAAATGAATCAGCTTAGATTTTGGCGCCACCTCGTTTTCATCAGTCTTTCCGGTAGCTACTAACCCAGCCGCCGCTCCAGCTACCGTCGGCTCTACAAGGGACGGAAACACATTATTTGTGCCAGTAGACATAGGCACTAACGTCACGTCGGGCCAGACGCGAGCGATAGTTCTGTTCGTGCCGTCGCCCCCTAAGGTGATCACGACGTTGATGCCGCGGTCCCTCATTGCAAGAGCCGCGCGGGTCGTGTCTGCAGGGTCAACCCGCGCTCCGATGTCAAGAATCTCCAACTCGGCTTCAACCGGTAGATCCGCGAGGGCGCCGCTAGCAATACCGAACGGTTCCTTCATCGCCACGATATGAGTTGCTCCTACGGCAACAGCGCCGATCACAGCACGAGCGATTCTATTTCGCTTGTCCTCAGCGCTAGAGATTCCTCCACGCGCGGCTACCCGGCGAATATCTCTACCTGACACGGGATTGGCAATTATCCCAACGGTCATCGAATGGTCCGTCATATCCCCACACTAGGCAAGGGAATAGTGTTGTATCTGCTACAACAAGTTCATGTCTGAACCACCAGTAGCGCTAACAATCGCTGGCTCTGATTCAGGAGGCGGTTCAGGACTTCAAGCAGACCTAAGGACGTTCGCCGCCCATTCCGTGCACGGAGTGTGTGCGGTGACTGCGGTTTCAGCACAAAACACAGAAGAGTTTCGCTCTGTGCTGTCCATACCGAAAAAAGAACTGGAGGCTCAAATCGAAGCAGTACTGCACGACTTTGATGTGAAAGCAACGAAAACCGGTTTGTTGCTTTCTGAGGAAAATATCCAACTCATAGCGAAGATGGCAGAGGCAGGAGTATTACCGCAGTTAGTCATAGACCCGGTCATAGTTGACCGACACGGCGAATTGCTTTATCACCCAGATCTTGTCCGGGGCATTTGCCAAGAATTGATTTCGCAAGCACTGATCATCACCCCGAACCACCTTGAAGCCATGCATCTACTAGGAGTCGAACTAACTGATGACATCGACAAGATATGTGAAGCGGCACTCGAGTTAGCTGCCTTAGGGCCAGAAGTTGTTCTAATCACTGGAGGCCGCCGAAACGCAAACTCAATGATTGACGTCATGGCACACCAAGGCGAGATCATCAAGATTGAATCAGAACGCTACAAAACCAAAAATGTACGAGGGACCGGAGACACCCTCTCTGCAGCTATCGTCGCCTCACTAGCTAAGGGACAACCACTAGCTCAATCGATAAAAAATGCGCACAGATTCACAGCTGACGCGGTTAGACGAGCTGCGGAATGGAAATTGGGTTCTGGTCAAGGACCCATCGACCATCTAGGTCACCGTGACGCCGTCCGCCTAGACTGATCATGCTCAAATCTCAATGCGCCTATTGGAGAAGACTGTGACGCGAGAGCAATGGCAACAAGAATACGAAGCCGGAAAAATCCGCGACGTTGATTATGAAACCATGAGTGGTCTTCCAGTTGACCCTCTATACGCACCCAAGGATGGTGACCCCGCTGATTCCATAGGGTGGCCAGGACAGTATCCCTATACGCGTGGTGTGCATCCCAGTGGATACCGAGGCCGTCTATGGACCATGCGAATGTTCGCCGGTTTTGGTACTCCGGAGGACACAAACACCAGATTCAAAGAGATCCTCTCAGCCGGCGGCGGGGGTTTGTCGACGGCATTTGACATGCCGACTCTCATGGGCCTCGATAGCGATGACGTGCTGTCGGTAGGTGAGGTTGGACGTTGCGGCGTGGCTGTGGACACCATCGAAGATATGCGCCTGCTCTATAACGACATTGATCTCGAAAAGACCACAACCTCGATGACTATCAACGCTCCCGCCGCACCAATATGGGCGATGTTTGTTGCTAACGCGGAGGATCAAGGTGCAGATAGAAGTCGACTAGGAGGAACACTCCAAAACGACATTCTTAAGGAATATCAAGCCCAAAAAGAGTGGGTCTTCCCTCCGCGACCCTCAATGCGGCTCGTTGCAGACACCATTGAATTTGCAAGAAACGAGATGCCACGTTGGAATTCAGTCTCAATCAGCGGATACCACATTCGAGAAGCAGGGTCTACAGCCGCACAGGAACTGGCATTTACCCTCGCTAATGGTTTCGCTTATGTAGAAGCAGCACAGCAACGCGGTCTAGGTGTTGACGAATTCGCCCCCAGGCTGAGCTTTTTCTTCAATGCACATATCGACTTCTTCGAAGAAATAGCCAAATACAGAGCTGCTCGAAGGATTTGGGCGCGATGGATGAAAGAGCACTACGGGGCTAAGGACCCCAAATCAATGATGCTTCGCTTCCATACGCAAACCGCTGGAGTATCTCTGACAGCACAACAGCCTGAAATCAATATCGCGCGGACCGCAATAGAAGCACTTGCTGGAGTCCTCGGCGGTACGCAAAGCCTTCATACCAATTCGATGGATGAAGCGCTGGCACTACCAACTGAGAAAGCAGCGCGTATCGCGTTGCGCACCCAACAAG
This sequence comes from Acidimicrobiaceae bacterium, assembly GCA_002724825.1. GTDB lineage: Bacteria > Actinomycetota > Acidimicrobiia > Acidimicrobiales > UBA8592 > UBA8592. The sequence continues at coordinate 4,105 of PBPU01000101.1, read as the reverse complement.
TCATAGCTCACGAAACCGGTGTGACCGATGTGGTCGACCCGCTGGGGGGCAGCTGGTTTTTGGAAGAACTCACTGACCGATTAGAAGCTGAAGCAGAATCGATGTTCGCGCATATTGCTCAAGCCGGTAGCGACTCGATGCTTGAAGGAGCCTTCGAGTTAATTGACGAAGGTTGGTACCAAGGCAACATCGCGGACGCCGCATACGACTTCGAAAAGAAAATAAACGCTGGCCGACGGATTGTGGTTGGAGTCAACGACTTCACTGAAGGAAACGAAGAGGACCAAATCGAGTTATTGAAAATAACCAACGAAGACGAACAACGGCAGATAAAGAATCTCCAAGCAGTGAAGAGCGACCGAGACCAACAAGCCGTCGACAGTGCGTTGGTTGCCCTCAGTCGAGCCGCCGAGACCGATGCAAACTTTATGCTTCCTCTGATCGACACCGTAAGAACTCGGGCCACGGTAGGCGAGATTATGAACACGCTCGCAGATGTTTTCGGCCGATACCAAGAGAAGCCGTTTATTTGAACCTCGCGGAGCGTTCCATATGTTCAGCAGATGGGGAGTAGTGTCACTACAACCGAACTGAGGTGATCAGGAACTAATGCTGCAAACAAAAACACCACGATTGATCTGGGCGCTGCTCGCAATCGTCGCGTTTTCTGTGGCGTGTGGTGGAGGGCAAGATCGGACTCACCTCGAACGAGAACTTCAAGATAAGGCAGGAAGTGACATCCTTCCGGTGGAACTAGGATTAGTGGATTGCCCGGAAGACATCGTGGAAACACCTGAGTCGGTCTTCATCTGCGCTAGCGAAGTAGCGGGCCAATACTACGAACTTCAAGTTCGGATCATCGATGCCCAAGGCCAATACAACTACGTCCACAAACATCACCCTCTACAGCTGGTCAACACCGAAGCACTACTCGCTAGCGAAGTGACCTACGAAGTTGGCTTTGACGTGATGATTGATTGCGGTGACGACGAATATTTGGTTGCTCCGATCGGGAGTTCCTTCAATTGTGTTGCAACTCGCGTGGACAGCGGCGCCCAAGCCACTATTGAAGTGCGACTTGAAGACGACAACGGCAGGCTGAAGTGGAAGCTTGTCCGAACATGACCCGCCCCTAACAGTCGCTTCTTTAGATCATGAATCTCTTGGACGTCAGTAATATCTCCATGGGATTTCCGAACAAAGACCTCTTCTCTGGCTTGTCTTTTACGGTCAAAGAAGGAGAGAGACTTGCCGTACTGGGCGTCAACGGCGCAGGAAAATCGACCCTTCTCACCGTTCTTGCAGGGATGGAAAAGCCCGACGAAGGCATTATTCGGCGCCGTCAAAACCTCAGCTTGTCTCTGCTTTTGCAACGTCCGAATCTAGGAGACGGAACAGTGGGCGAGCTGTTGGGTGACAGTTGGGAAGCCCAAGCGGCTATGGACCGCTTCGGTTTGACGGACGTCGCAGAGCGTCAAGCCTCAATTCTCTCGGGGGGTGAACAAAGGCGCGTCGCCCTAGCAATGACGCTCAAAGATAAAAGCGCTGACCTGCTTCTTCTGGATGAACCAACGAATCACTTAGATTTCCAGGGAATTGAATACCTAGAGACCGTCCTTGGGAGCTTTCCTGGCGGCGTGATCTTCGTTTCCCATGATCGACAACTAGTTGAGCAAGTCGCTACTAAGACAGTTGAGCTAACAGCCAACGGCTCATATGTGACAGGTGGAGGATATCAAGCTCATTTAAAGGCCCAAGCCGAACGACATCGCAAAGCCGAGCGTGACGAGGCAACAAGACTTACCCTTGCCCGCAAAGAGTTAGCATGGCTTCAAAGAGGGGCTCGTGCCCGACGAAGGAAGCCGAAATCGCGATTGGCGATAGCCCACCAAACTCTTCGTGTCGATGAGAAGGATGATGCAAGAGAACGCGCCCTTGCGTTGGACACATTCGGTCAACAACGTCTAGGCAAGAAAGTGATTGATCTGGAAGAGGTGTCCGTTTCCATCCAAGCAGAAACCATATTGCGGCACGTATCGCTGCAGCTCGCACCCGATGAGCGTCTAGGCATCGTCGGTCCTAACGGTTCAGGTAAGTCAACTTTTTTGAATTTAATTGCCGGTTCCGTGACTCCTGAACAAGGCACGGTGGAATATGGCTCCACTGTTCGCGTCGGATACTTCGATCAAATGGGAAAGTCACTTGACCAAGAACTCACCGTTGAGGAAGTAATCGCCGGCCCAGGCTCGCGTTTGGACCACAACCAGTCAGCGTTATTGCGTCAATTCTGGTTCGAAGCCGCTACCCACCGGGCTCGCATAGGAACCCTTTCGGGAGGCGAACAACGACGACTTCAGCTATTGGCGGTTCTCGCCCAGGAACCCAACGTTCTGCTCCTAGATGAACCAACGAACGACCTCGACATAGACACGCTTCGAGCACTCGAAAATTGGCTGGACGACTTTCAAGGAGCCCTTGTTGTAGTCAGCCACGACCGCGTTTTCCTCGAACGAGTCGCTGAACATGTGGCTGCCATCGGCAAGCAAGGCCTCATCCCATTGGGTTTGGGGGAGACGGTATGGGAGAACTCGAAGATAGATCCGCCGAGCCCAAAGCGGACCGAGCCAAGTCGCGCCAAAAAAAACACTCCGTCGGGAAGATCTATGTCAACGCTGCAACACCTTCTCAGTGGTATCGAACTGGAACTCGAACAATACGAGCTACAACGTGACGAATATGCATCGATGCTTGATGACAAAGAGCTGTCCTACGAATCTCGTCAAGAAATCTCTGAGTTGTTCGCGGCAACACTTGAGCACCTAAAACAAACCGAACAGAGATGGCTTGAGATATCAGAAGAGATGGAGAGACGCGCGTAGCTGCTCCGCTACTCTGCCCCCTATGAGCCGACGCACTCACGACCAACACGGTGAATTACGACCGCTACGACATAGGCGCCCAGTAGTTCATTGGACAGCGGTCATAGTGTCAGCAGCAATGGTGTTGGCTGGATTTTCCGCACTAGTTGCTGCTTTATGAGCGACATACAGGCCGCAGGCTTCAATGAACTTTCAACTGACCGTCTCTACAGCATCTTGCATTTACGAGTTGAAGTCTTCGTCGTCGAACAAGAATGTGCATATTCCGAAATCGATAATCTCGACGCTCAAGCGACCCATTATTGGATAGACGATGAAGCAGGTATTGCCTCATATCTACGCGTGCTTCGCGAAGATAATCGTTACAGGATTGGTCGAGTCGTTACCAGAATCGATGCCCGGTCCAGAGGGCTGAGTAAACGATTAATGCATCATGTCATGAGTATCACGGAAGGGCCCTGGGTGCTTTCCGCACAGTCGTACCTACGTGACTGGTACGCCGACCTTGGTTTCTCTCAGACCGGACCCGAATTCCTAGAAGACGGTATTCCCCATATTCCTATGTTGAGAACCGAATAGTTGGGTTGGATCAGCTAATTCCGCACATCGACGACAGTACGACCCTTGACTTTGCCGGCGAGGATCTCAGAGCCCAAAGCTGGCACTTCTTCTAAGCCCACCACGGTTGTCATCTCGGACAACACCTCGCGATCAAGTAACTCGTCCAGGCGAGCCCATGCTGACTCTCGCTTCTCGAATGGACACATAACAGAGTCGATACCTAGCAGGTTGACACCGCGAAGAAGGAAAGGGATAACAGTTGTGTCGAGAGCGTTGCCGCCAGCAAGGCCGCATGCCGCAACGCTTGCCCCGTACTGCATCTCAGTTAACACATGGGCCAGAGTCGTGTCACCCACAGCATCAATACACCCACCCCACCTTTCAGAAGAAAGCGGGCCTGATGGTGGCTCACTTAACTCATCTCGCGCCACGATCTGAGACGCGCCGAGATTGATCAAGTAATCACTTGTTTCTGGCCGACCAGTTGACGCGGCAACCTCGTAACCTGCCCGGCTCAACAGGTGAATTCCTACGCTTCCAACGCCACCCGCGGCACCCGTCACTAATACCGGGGCCGAACCGACACCGTGATCCTCCAGTGCCTGCATAGCCAACATTGAAGTGAGTCCAGCGGTACCAACGGCCATTGCATCTAGTTCTGAAAC